>NZ_JWAJ01000080.1 GCF_001068775.1 Streptococcus pseudopneumoniae | reverse complement strand
AAAAACATACTAAGATTAGTAGTGAAGAAATCTCTGACGGGAGAGAGTACTCACTACTTTTTCTTTATGTTAAAGTAGAGGTGTCTTGTTAAGTCGTAGCTTCTTTTGGCGCTAGACGTCGTACAAAAAACTGGCAAGACACCTGTTTTAGATGGAATTTTATCAAAGTATGTCGGACGCTAGACGTCGAGTATTGAAAATGAAATCACTAAAATAAGGAATCATTCAAGACAAAGAGGTAAACATAATGCGGACAGTTTTTGGAATTGATGTGAGTAAAGCAAGCTCAGAAGTCGCTATTCTTGTGAATGGTAAAAGGGTTTATGGCTATACTATGCCTAATGACATTATCGGATTTTCTCGTCTACTGGAGGATCTAAAGACCGTGAGCAACCCCGAAATTGTTTTTGAAGCTACTGGCGTCTACTCTCGCCGACTTCAGGCCTTTCTAGAAGAATATAGCTATGACTATACACGTCTTAATCCTTTGGAAGCTAAGAAGCAACTTGATGGATTGCGAGTCCGGAAAACCGATAAAATCGATGCAGAGAAACTTGCTTCGTCACAATTTGTTTTAAACCGTAAGCCAACTTATGTTCAAGAAGAAGTCTATCAAAACTTGCATGATCTTAGCCGATTCTACCAAAATCTGACAGAGGATATCGTAAGGACGAAGAATAGGCTGCACAAAGTTCTTCAAATTGCCTTCCCAGAAATCGAGAATCTACTATCTACTCCTACAGGTGAGCAATATTGGAATCTCGTGTCCATCTTCCCAACCAAGCATTGGGTGCTGGAACTATCAGAAGCCGAATTGAAAGAAGCTATTCGCAACTCAACCTCTAAACGCATTTCAGAGAACAGAGTAGGTAACTTGACTGAGAAGTTAGTTGGATTGGCGAAGCAATCTTATTCTGGCATTTCAAAAACCTCTCCTATGGTAGAAGAGGTTAAATATGATGCACAGGAACTTATAAAGTTGACAAACCGTCGGGAACAAGTTTTACAACAGTTGATAGCGTTAGCTGAACCTCTACCTGAATATGAGATTCTTCTCTCTATTCCTGGTATCGCAGAAACAACGGCTACAAGCATTATTGGTGAATTAGGAGACATTCGTCGTTTTAAGTCTGCTAATCAAATCAACGCTTTTATCGGTATTGATCTCAAACACTATGAATCAGGAGATTTCCTAGGTCAAGAGCATATCACTAAGCGTGGGAATCCTTATGCAAGAAAAATTCTGTACAAATGTATTCACAATATCGCTTCAGCTAGCCATACCAATCCTTGCCATATCGCAGATTTCTATGAGAAACGAAAAAGACAATCGCAGATAACTTCAACTAAGCCACATACGATTGCCTCTATACATCGTCTCATTAGGACAATGTATTATCTTATAATGCATAATAAACTTTACGACTATACTTTAGCACAAAGTCATTAAAGTCGCCTATGCCCTATAATTCTAACACCTTGTTTCAAAAAATGCCAGATAAGGTGTCATTTTTCTATGCTCAAATGTCAGAAAAATGGCTCGAACTATCTCTCAAAAAATTCCCTTCATACATTTTCAGGAATAATGTTGAGTCAGAAACCGTATTATACTTGACAAATGGTAGAAAA
>NZ_JWAJ01000079.1 GCF_001068775.1 Streptococcus pseudopneumoniae | reverse complement strand
CTGATTCTCCCCGTTCAAATCTAGAGATTTGAGATTTAGATAAATTACTATCAGCAATTGAACTTAAACTTATTTTCTTCCCTTTTCGAATTTTTCTGAGTGTTATACCAAGTTTTGATTTCATTTTTCCCATATTCCCAACAAAATTACAAGGATTTTTTATTTATTATACAATAAATAAAAAAATAAAGGGAGGTTCAGTATGAAAAAACTTTTAAAATTTACATCAATATTGTTATTGATTATGGATATTATCATTATAGTCGGAGGTTGATTCTTACTAATCTTATACGTAATTCTTAGAGGATATCTATTATGCAAGAAGTTATTATCACAAATAATAAAAGCTGGTTATTTAGTTCGTCTAAGAGACATAGAAGACACCTAAAAAGGGTTGTTACTTATTGCAAAGTTAGTTCCGATAGTGAGAATTAGAAAAACAGTTACGAATCTCAAGTAAGACACTACAAAGAATATATTTCTAAGCGTTCAGATTGGTAACTTGCAGATATTTATCATATAAAGGTATATTAGGAACAAAAGTAGGAAAAAGACAAGCTTTTAACGACTAATAAATGAAATGAAAACTGTTATATTTCACTGATTGCTGTCATATAAAACATATTTTTATGAGCGACGTATTTACTTTCATTGTATAATCACAATAGAAATACTATTTTAGTTTTACTAAAATCTAGAATATTTGAAAACTAATTGGCTTACTTATATATGAAAACATCCCTAATCTGCAACAAGGAGAGGAAGCAATGAAAAATTTAGGACAAATCTTAAAAAAAATTCGAGAAGCTAAGGGCCTCTCTCTTTATAATATTGCTAATGATGAGATTTCTACCTCTCAGTTATCTAGATTTGAAAATGGATATACAGATATTACTCTTAGTAAATTACTTTCAGTTTTAAAGACACTGGACGTATCTTTAGAAGAGTTTATGTATTTAGGGCGTGGTTTTCATAAGATGAGTAATTTCGAGGTAATTGATAAGATAAATAATTATTTTTATAAGAACAACAGCCCAGCCTTGAGAAGACTCCTAATTAATTGTATAGAAAAGGAAGAGGAGAAACTAAGTAAGAAATTAACAATAATTTTGATTAAGTTAAAGCTCCAAGAAATTGAGAAAGATAATATTGTGACTTCTGAAGAAATTGATTTTATATCAGACTATTTATTCAGCATAGATATCTGGGGTGAATATGAATTAGAGCTATTTTCCTCCACAATGGAAATTTTTTGCCAATCAAGTATTATGATATTAACGAAGGAAATGGTGAGGAGAACTGATTTTTATAAACATTTACCGACCCATAGAAGATTAATTACCAGCATGTTATTTAATGCTTTTAGCCTCAGCGTAGAAAGAAATAATATAGTTGATGCATCTTATTATAGAGAACAATTAGTCCAGTTATTTTTTGATGAAACAGAATTATATGAAAGATTAGTTTTTCACCTCATAGATAGTTGTTACAATTTTAAGATGACAAATGAATTGAGTAATATTTTAGAGATGAGAAAGTGTATTGGCTTTCTGAAAACCTTGGAAAGCATGAGTTTAGTAGATAGATGGGAAAAATATATTGAGAGAGTACTTAATAGTAACTAATTGCAAATTAGGGATAAAAACTATTAGACCAACTGCTAGTGATATAATAACATTAGGCAGTAGGCCTAATAGTTTTTATAATCAAGGAGGATTAATCATGAAGAAATTATTGAAGTTCTGGGAAGATGTTGTTTTAGTATAGAAATAAGTCTTGAAAAACTGGATTTGAAGAATTATTTTGATTAAACAATTTTTAGTTAGGGTTCTGTTAAGGAATTATAGTATTTAGAGTTACATGTTTGAATATCGAAAAAGATATTCACTAGAACTGGGGTGGTTGTAATGAGTGTATTAGAGTTTATAAAACCTAGAAAAGATTCCGTATATACTCCATTGAATAGTATTAGGGTAAAGCTGACAGATAACTGTAATTGGAACTGCTGGTGGTGTCATAATGAAGGAACAGGTAGTAGGGAACAAAGATTAATAAAAAATATTGATTTTTTCAATGATAAATTTTTTAATGATTTTATTGATCTAACAGATTCCTTAAATATTACTGAGGTACATTTGACAGGTGGTGAGCCTAGTTTACATCCAGATATTGACTTAATTATTAAAAAATTGAAAGAATATAATTTTGTTGTTAAGATGACCTCAATTGGAGGTAAAAAGGAGGTTTTTGATAAGATAATATCTTCGGGAATAGATGGAATTAATTTTAGTTTACATGCGGTAGATACGGTTGAAATGTACAACACTCAAGTTAATCGTTCTAATAGATGGGTAGAGCAAAATCATCGGAAGTTAAAAGAACTAATAGAATATGTAAGTAGAAAAGGAGTTCCTGTAAAGATAAATACTGTTGTAGCCAGCTCTGAAGATTTCGGTAGAGCTTATGAAGTGATGAAGTGGGCTAGTAGCCGCAACATTGCCATAAGAATCTTAAACGAAGTTGAAAGCAATGAAAAATCTATTAGTGCGATTAGAAATTTTTTTGATTCGTTAAATGGTATTGAAATAAGTAGGAAATATATCAAAGGAAGTTCATCTGGAACTATTTTTTATAATGTTCCTAATATTGGTGAAGTGGGATTTAAAATACTGATTCCAAACTACTTGCACGATATGTGTAAATGTTGTAGAATTAGGGAAAAGGGCAGATGTGGTGAATATTTTTATGGAATACGATTAGAAAATTTGCTTGGTAATTACAATATTAGGCTTTGTGTCCATAAAACATCACCAGAAACTTACTATAGACTGAGTGAATTTAAAGAGACTTCAGCCTTTGAAGAATTGAGAGGTAAAATTAATGAATGAATTAGAAGTTAGATTTGAACTTAACGATGAGAGGGATTATAATAATGCTATTTCATATTTAGAAAAATCTTATAAATTTAAGTGTGAAAATAAGCAAGTTGATGAATATTTTAAAACAAAAGGAAGAGAATTTGAAAATGATGAGGTAGGTAGCTTTATTTACAGAATTCGTCAAGAAGCTGATGATAAGGCATGTGTTTTCACAAGAAAAGATACGATAAAACAAGGAATGTGGAGTGAAAGTGAAATAGAGTTGGAATCTGAAAAACTAGAATTTGTAAGGAATATCTTGCAAGATGGTTTTTCAAATATTTTCACAATAAGTAAATATAGAAAGACTTATCATGACGTATTAGAAAATAAAACGATTAATCTAGATCAGATTGATGGTCTTGGATTTTATCTTGAAATAGAGATTTTAGGAGATTTTTCAAAAGAAGATTATAATAATTTTTATGAGAAAATGTGCGGAGAGTTCTCGTTTTTAAATTCAAAAATAGAAACAAAGGGCTATGTCCAATTAATGAGAGAAAAAAATGGACGTAATTGAAATTATCAAACAGTTTTATTTTTATGGTCAAGAAAATGGATTTCGAAAACTACAAGAAGGTAAAGTTGTTAGACCTAGAGGGTCAGAGACTATCTTTAATATGTCTGCTATTTCAGAGCATATTAGTTTGTTTGATATGCTATCTGAAACTGGCTGCGTGGAAAAATATGTAACAAAACAGCTATCATATTTTTCAAATAAATTAGATGGCGTCGGTATTAATAGATTGACTAATCCGATGGAGGTTGGCTTATCATTTCTAGTTAAGAATTGCAAAGAACCGGAAGAGATGATTTATCATGCTTTAGCTTTTTTGCAAAGCATTGGTTTATTTACACACCGTATATATGTACGATGTGATAAAGAATTAGAGTTTCGCAGATGGTACATAAAAACAGGAATACCATCTGAAAATATATATGAATGGAAAAATATTGAGAAATTTCATATAGGAAAACAGAGACCTACAGGTAATTACTCTTACTTATATTACAAGTATCTTAATGGTGTAGTTCCGTTCGGAACAATTGCAACTATATATAGAGATGGAAACTACCATTTTGATGTAGTTTTTTATGCAGAACGTTTAGCAATGATTCTAGAAGAAAAAGAATCAATCTGGGGAATTTCCGAAATTAATTTTTTGTTGCCGGTTGTGTCATCATTGCCTATTGATTTTTTAAATGTTAATAGATTTGTTTTACTTTTTAGAGTTTTAGTTTTATTAATCCATGGTGGAATAGGAGAAATTTCAAATAAAAAACAGGGGTATTTTTTGAAAAAAATTATACGTGAATTAGCTTTTTTATTAGACTCAAAAACTATCTCCAATTTATCAAAGAAAAAATTAGTTGACTTATCTTCTAATCTTGTTCACAGTTTAGGTTATATTGATTTGAACATTCAGCAGAAGAGACAGATTGAGGAAAGTATAGAAAAAATAAATTATTTCTCTATTGACATAGCTAAGAGATTGAATAAAGTTGAAAACATGCTTAGGAATCAAGAGGTTAATTCTATTGATTTTAGAAAACTAAAAGGTGAATACGGAATATTTCCTGAATGGATAGTAGCAAAATATTCTGATATTCTCAAGGATAGAGGTATTCATATAGAAATTAAAAAACGGAATTCTATTCGAAGTTTAGCCTTAGGGAACGATAATAGACTTGTAGATATTGATGAACTATTAGGAGAAAAAAATGTCTAAAATACTTGTTATTGGTGGTTTCTCTGAAATACACAGAGCACTTAAAAAAAATAATTGTAAGTTAACATTGGTTTGTGAATCTTCGAAGATAAAACCATATTTTAAAGATCTTTATGATGAAGTTCTTGCCTTTAACAGTTTTAAAAACGAAGTTCAAATTATTGAGACAGTAAGTAAGGCTGTTGAATATTTAGGAGACTATCAATCGATAATTTGTATGTTTGAAAGTTTACAAGCATTAGCATACAAAATAGCTGAAAAAACAAAGATACCTTTTAATATCAATGAAACTCAAATGATGGTTATAAATAATAAGTATGCATTGAGAACTTACTTGAAAAATTCATTGTTTGACAACGTTAACTGTGAAATGATTGAGAATAGAGATGATGTGATAAGATTTGTCAACAAAAATGGCACATCAATCTTAAAACCGATAGATGGCACTGGGAGTCGATCAATCTATAAAGTTGATTCATCAAATGTGAAGGAAATAGTGAATCAAGTAGAGATTTCAGATGAAACGTTTATAATTGAAAAATTTATTGAAGGTGAAGAATTTAGTATAGAGGCTATAAGCGTAAATAGTCAGCATCATATTTATGGTATAACAAAAAAATTAAAAAATCTTGAAACATTTGTTGAGATTGGCCATATTGTACCTGCTAATATTTCGACTGATTTAAAAGATATAATTAACAACTATATGGGGAAACTACTATCAATTTTGAAGGTTACAAATGGTCCAACTCATACAGAGATAATTATCACAAACAATCAAGAGATTCATGTTGTCGAAACTCACTTTAGATTAGGTGGAGGTATGATTTCGGAATTATATAGAAATATTAGTATAAACCATAATCCTATAGAGATAGCAGCCCTATCATCTGCTCAACTTTTAAATGATTTTGATCATTTTGTCTTTTCTTCTAAATTTATAGCCATTTATTTTGAGGAATTTGAAGGTGAAGTAATTAAAACAGTTACTTTAGATGATCACTATATTGAAAATCATGAGGATATTATCGCTACTGAATTATATGTTAAAGCGGGGGATAAGAGGAGAGAAATAGGTAGCTCAAATAGGATTGGTCATGTGATAAAAACTTCAAACGATTACAATGAGTTAATCTCAGGTAGAGAAAAGACATTGAATTCCTGTATTGAAGTACTGTATGAATAGTCAATTTTGGAGGTGAAATATGTCTGTAGTGATTATTGATCGTGAAGGTAAGTCTAAGCATAATTATTTAAAATGGTTAAATGATTTTGAACAAGAGGTATATATCTTGGGCTATCTCGAAACGATAAATAGTTTTTCTTATGATAAGGCTATAGGTTTTCCTGAATTTGAGACTAACGGAAATGTTGAGCAATTTATTTATGAATTAAATAAAATCGATCCTGTTACAAAAATTTTAGCATTTGAAGAAGGTAGTATTATTCGAGCTGCTTGTATACGAAAAAATTTGGGAATAAAAGGTCAAACACTTGAAGAAGCACTATTGTTTAGAGATAAATATCTCATGCGGAAAAAACTTTCTAAAGAAGGTTTTAAAACTCCTAAATTTAGAAAAGTAGATCACTTTATGGATGTTGTGTCTTTCTGTGAACAATTTGGGTATCCTGTGATTTTGAAACCAAGAAAAAAATGGGCTTCAAAAGGTGTTATTAAAATTGAAAATAAAGATTCATTGTCAGATGTTCTTTATAATATTTCGCTAGATGATTACTTGGTTGAAGAGTATGTGAGTGGACAGCTATATCATGTTGACGGATTTTTTAACGGTCAATTGATAGAGTTTTCTTGTTGTAGTATGTATGTCAAAAATTGTTTAGAAGCATTTGAAGAGGGATTTGGTCTTGGTTCAATAATGCTTGATATTGACTCGAATGAAGACAAGTTATTAAAAAATTATACTGCAGAGATTTTTAAAAAATTTGAAGTTGATTATAATACGATTTTTCATGCAGAAATATTTATTGATAAATCTGGTAATCCAATACTCTGTGAGATTGGAAGTAGGCTTGTAGGGGGTGAATATACAAAAAATATTATTAAATCATTCTCAATTAATTTGGATGAATATTTGGTAAAAAGAGAGTTAGGCATTCCTTATAATATAGGCAACACTTCAAGTGTTAGGCTTTCTGGGAAAGTATGGATACCGGCACAAAAGGGATATGTGAAGTCTATTCCAATATTGGATTTGGATGGGATTATAGAGATACAAATTAAACAATATGAAAATGTTCGCTTTGCTGGATTACAGAAACAGATGGATTACTTATTAACTGTTAGCTTTTTTGGGAAGAATTTGGATGAACTTCTTCAAAAAGCAATGGATATAAAGAATTTTTATAGTAAGTCAATTGATTGGTCGGAAACTATTACTGATACATGGTTTACTACTTAGTAGTTAGAGTCTAATTTTTTATCTGCATAAGATTAAGAATATTACATTTTTAATAGATACGAGAGAATTTAGTTCAATTACTTGGTGAAGTTAGTTGGTAATACAGATATTTCATGATGGAGTTTTAAAAACTCCTATTTTTATAAAAATCAGATTCTATAAAAGTGGATAAATCAACATTTCCATCCTTAGAATTTTTGGGTTTTAAAGGCTCTTTTGAAGGAGTGATACTTTCAAAGTTATTTCATAGTTTCTTTCAACCATTATTTAAGGTGTCTTATAACACTAATAATGGTAATGATAGGTTGTAGATATACTTTTATTGTTAAACTATGATGAAATTAAATAGTGCCTTATACAAATTGTGGTAGCATTTAGACATTGCTAATGGAGGACCTGAAAAAGATAATATGAGGTAATATTAATGGAAAATAAAAAAACAAAGAATATAAGTTATCTTGTCATGAGTAAAGGGGTATCTAAAATCGGAGATATCATGTTTGACTTCGCTAATAATACCTTTCTGGCCGGACTAAATCCAACATCTTTATCGTTGGTTGCCATTTATCAATCATTAGAAAAGGTGATCGGGGTTCTATTCAATTTATTCGGTGGAGTCATTGCAGATAGTTTTAAGCGGAAAAAAATTATCATTGGAACAAATTTCTTATCTGGGATCGCTTGCATAGTTCTATCATTAATCTCTAAAGAACAATGGTTAGTTTATGCGATTGTTATCACAAATGTCATATTGGCTTTTATGAGCGCATTTTCAGGACCGTCCTACAAGGCTTTTACGAAAGAAGTCGTAAAAGAAGATAGTATTTCCAAACTAAATTCACTATTAGAAACAACGAGTACTGTAATAAAAGTAACGATTCCTATGGTAGCAATCTTCTTGTACAACATTCTAGGGGTGCGGGGGGTGCTATTATTGGATGGATTATCCTTTCTAATGGCAGCTTTATTGATTTTATTTGTTACACCTGTGAATGAAGAAGTAGATACAAAGGAGGAAATGACAATAAGTGGAGTCTTTAACGACTTAAAAGTAGGATTCAAGTATGTTTATAGCCATAAACCAATCTTTATTATTATCATTCTTTCTGCTTTGGTTAATTTTGTTCTAGCAGCCTATAATTTATTATTACCTTATAGTAGTCAAATGTTTGAAGGAATTTCAGATAGACTTTATGGAAGCTTTCTAACAGCGCAAGCAATTGGTGGTTTTTTGGGATCGATATTAAGTAGTTTTGTCAATAGATCTTTGTCAAGTAGACGTTTGCTTCGCCTTTCAGCGTGTTCAGGCTTAATGTTAATGCTAACTGCACCGCTTTATTTTATATTCCATAACCTCATTATCCTAATTTTTTCTCCAGCGTTATTTAGTCTATTTCTTTCCATTTTTAATATCCAATTTTTCTCTATTGTTCAAAGAGATGTAGATAATGAGTTTCTTGGCAGAGTCTTTGGAATTATCTTTTCAGTAGCGATCCTTTTTATGCCACTAGGTACTGTTTTTTTCTCAGTAGTTTTAAATCCTAACAATACTTTTAATATTTTTATTATTGGTGTATCTATTACGGTATTATCGCTAATATTCAGCACGCTATTGAAGAGGTATGATAGAAGTTGATAGCTGATAAAAAATAGCTGATATAGAGAATTTAGAGCGCCTTTGGAATATATTTTTAGAAACATTTAACATTTAATCAATCACAGTTGAATGTGAAGGGCAATCTATTTTAGAAGAATACAATCAAGATACCATTATTGCTATTACTTTAGTTCAGTTAAAATATTGAGAAGTATTATTTTTATTGAGAAAGCATCACAAAGGATGCCAATTAATTTTTAATGATTTTTCTAATCTAATTTTGTGGTTATTGACAAATAAAGTCTAGTTAATTGCTTTGGTTCCATGGAGTGATTTATATACATCTGTTAATGCAACGGATAATTTTATTGATAAGTAGGGGTGGCTATTATTCAACCTTTAGGTTCTGAAAGTAAGAGATTCACATTAGAAATATCATGTTGACCATTTTTCAATTTTCTGGTTAGCAGTAATCTGAACATCATTAATTCCTTTCTTAACAAAATTATGCGACTTTTGTTACCGGATTACTGCTGATTTTTTAATAGCTTATAACATTTTTATTTTTAGACGGTTAATAGATTTTGACCGTCTTTCTTAATATCGTCTTACCTATAATAGATATGCTTATGAGAAGTGTTTAATAAATTAATTTTAGTTCAAAATGTCCAATTTGGACACTTTGAATGATTTCTTAGTTTTATATATTATACTTTTCTCAGGAGAAAGCTAGATGTACAGACGTTTGAGAGATTTGAGGGAAGATCACGATTTGACCCAAAAACAAATAGCTAAAATACTTTCGTTTACAAACTCAGCTTATGCTAAAATTGAGCGGGGTGAGCATGCCTTAACGGCAGATGTATTGGTAACTCTCTCAAACTTTTACGATGTCAGTACAGACTACCTATTGGGATTGACAGATTTTCCTGATAAAATTCGCTTTGGAAAATAATCTCCTCAATTTCATAGAGTGTGAAAATGAGGAGATTTTTTATTTGTTCTTTGACAATTGAATAGTCCAAAATGGTACTTTCCTCATTTGTGGAGCAGTTTTGAATGGCTCGCCATGATAAGAGCGACATTAAAACCATCAATAAAATAGAGCGATACTTTATATGCCATGATACAAATGATATACAATGATACTTCTGACCGTTCAGGCTGCCACCGTAAAAGAGCAGTAAGTGTAATTCTTATGATGACTTCATCAGTCATGCCATGGAGGTGAAAAAATCTAAGAAAGGAAGTAGTAAAATCATGGAAACAGTAAACTATAAAGATTTAGTTGCGATTGGTTTTCCAGAGCACACATCGAGAAATATTATTAGACAAGCAAAAAAGATTGCTGTAAAAAAGTTTGAAGAAGCTAGAAAAAATGATAAGAATGCGGTACAATTAGGATGTTCACCTTTCGATAATAAAAGGTTAGGCATTGCTCCTAAAAATATTGTAGAAAATTTAATTGGTATTTCTTTTTCAGATATAGAAGGTGAGAAAAATGGTTATATCAAAGACAAAGAAATATAAAGGTGTATACAAAGATTCAAAAGGAAAAATTTATTTTCAAATTGAATTAGGAGTTGATCCAATAACTGGGAAAAGAATTCAAAAGAAAGGAAGGAAAAATCAACAGGGACTACCGTTTAATTCTTTTAAGGAAGCATATGAAGAGATACTTCGTTTAAAACATGAATTTGTGAACTCTACTATTAATAATAGTTTTCTAACTTTTAGAGAGTTTATGGAAGAGATTTATTTAAAATATTATCAACAAAAAGTTCAATTTGTAACTTATCAGACCGCTTTACCACATCATCAGTTATTTATTAAGCAATTTGGTAGTAAAAAATTATCAGATATTAGTACTATTGACTGTGAAAGATTTCGCTTAGCTATTATAGACAAGTATTCTAGTAACTATGCTAAAAATATGTGGTCTAGATTTAAAGCATGTCTGGGCTATGCAGAAAGATTGGGTTATATTGATAGAGTTCCTTTTAAAGGATTAGATAATCCTAGAGGAAAGCACCCTGATACAAAATTTTGGACATTTGATGAATTTAAGAAGGTAATAAACTCTTTTGATATTAGTGAGTATGAGGGACTCCATAATTACATGACGATCTGGTTATATTTTATGACTGGTTTAAGAGTTAGTGAGGGTATTGCTCTTAAATGGGAAGATATTGATTTTGAACGTAAATGGATTCATGTTCATTCGACGATTGAGAAAGATAAAAACGGTGTATGGTATGCTAAACAACAAACAAAGACAGTAGCAGGGAATCGTAAAATTGATTTAGATGATTTTACGATTACAACACTTAAAAAATGGCGAGAAGTTCAAATCAAGAATGATGATAAAGATTATGTAATATCACGTTTTGGTGCCCCCTTGTGTAAGTCTACAATTTCTAGGATAATAAAAAGGCATGCTAAGATTACTGGTGTACCAGAAATTACGGGGAAAGGATTAAGACATAGTCATGCATCTTATCTTATAAATGTGTTACATAAGGATACTTTATATGTTTCATATCGATTAGGACACGCTGATAAGTCAACCACGTTGAATACATATAGTCACTGGTATTATTCAGGTGATTCAACAATTTCAGAAGAGATTACAAACAGTTTAGATAATCTTGGATTATCAATTTACCTACCAAATTCCTGCCAAAGTTGAAAATGGAGGAATTAACCCACTAATACTGGGCGGAAATAAGATTAGCAAATTGTTACTCTTAAATAATAGAGCGACTACATTTGTAGCTTAAAAACATGATTAAACCGCTATTCTTAGGAGTAGCGGTTTTTCTTTTTGTTCAAAAAGGGCAAAAAAGGGGCAGTTAAATTAATTTGGCTAAGAAATATATAGGACTAGTGATAAAATAATTTTACTTTTTCATTCCTTTTTGTTATAATAGACGTCAAGAAAGAATATCTTATCAGTAAATCCTAAGCGAGCCTGTGGTAGTGAGAGCCAGGTGATTGAGAGATGAGTGTGGCGCTTTTGGTATATTTTTTATAAATAATGAAGTAATAAATTAGGGTGGAACCGCGTTTCTGACGCCCCTAGGTCACTTGACTTAGGAGCAATGACACGGTTCTTTTTGTATTCTAGGTCGCAAGAAATTAATTTTAATTAAGGAGTATTCAATGTCTAAGAAATTAACATTTTACTGTGTCAGTGGCAGAGACCTCCTTACAGTCGGACTGCCTTACGCTCAGTACTAGGGTGTCTGAGCTAGACGCAGTACTAACTCGTCTTGCCTCGTATAATCGACGAGGCAGACTCGTGTCGCAAGAAATTAGATAAAAAAGGAGTTAATAATGTCTAAAAAACTAACCTTCCAAGAGATTATCTTGACTTTGCAACAATACTGGAATGACCAGGGTTGTATGCTCATGCAGGCTTATGATAACGAAAAAGGTGCGGGAACCATGAGTCCTTACACTTTCCTTCGTGCTATTGGTCCTGAGCCATGGAATGCAGCTTATGTAGAGCCATCACGTCGTCCAGCAGACGGTCGTTACGGGGAAAATCCAAACCGTCTTTACCAACACCATCAATTCCAAGTGGTGATGAAACCATCACCATCAAACATTCAAGAGCTCTACCTAGAGTCATTGGAAAAATTGGGTATCAATCCTTTGGAACACGATATTCGTTTCGTTGAAGATAACTGGGAAAACCCATCAACTGGATCAGCAGGTCTTGGTTGGGAAGTTTGGCTTGACGGTATGGAAATCACTCAATTCACTTACTTCCAACAAGTCGGTGGCTTGGCAACTGGTCCTGTTACAGCCGAGGTTACTTATGGTTTGGAACGTTTAGCTTCTTATATCCAAGAAGTAGACTCTGTTTATGATATTGAGTGGGCTCCAGGTGTTAAATACGGAGAAATCTTCCTTCAACCTGAATACGAGCATTCAAAATACAGCTTTGAAGTTTCAGATCAAGACATGCTTCTTGAAAACTTCGAAAAATTTGAAAAAGAAGCTGGACGTGCATTAGAACTAGGTCTTGTGCATCCAGCCTACGACTACGTTTTGAAATGTTCACATACCTTCAACTTGCTTGATGCTCGTGGAGCAGTTTCAGTTACAGAACGTGCTGGTTATATCGCTCGTATCCGAAACTTGGCCCGTGTTGTAGCTAAAACTTTCGTCGCCGAACGTAAGAAACTTGGATACCCACTTCTTGACGAAGCTACACGCGCAAAACTCTTAGCAGAAGAGGAAGAATAGGCAGAATTATAGGAATAAATGACTGAAAGTCGACCGTTGGTCGCTAAATAAAACAAGACCGCTGTAGTGAAAGTCGGATAAGAAGTTTCTTATCCGACTGGGGAACTGACGAAACTTAAGGCTTGGCAGTTAGCAATGAAACCGAAGGTTTGCTTGCGTCCCCCACTACTAAAGGTCTTGTTGAAGAAAATTAATTGATTGTGTAAAGGAAAAAACATGACAAAAAACTTATTAGTAGAACTAGGACTCGAAGAGTTACCTGCCTACGTTGTCACACCAAGTGAAAAACAACTAGGCGAAAAAATGGCAGCCTTCTTGGATAATAACCGTCTTTCATACGAAGGAATTCAAACCTTCTCAACTCCACGTCGTTTGGCTGTTCGCGTACTTGGTTTGGCTGACCAACAAACGGATTTGACTGAAGATTTTAAAGGACCTTCTAAAAAAATTGCTTTGGATGCAGAAGGAAATTTCTCTAAAGCAGCGCAAGGCTTTGTCCGTGGTAAAGGCTTGACTGTAGATGATATCGAATTTCGTGAAATCAAAGGTGAAGAATATGTCTACGTAACTAAGCATGAGGCTGGAAAACCAGCTGAGGAAGTTTTGGCTGGAATTCCAGAAGTTTTGGCTAGTTTAAGCTTCCCAGTAAGTATGCACTGGGCAAACAATACCTTTGAATATATTCGTCCAGTCCATACGTTGACAGTTCTTTTGGATGATGTGGCACTCGATATGGATTTCTTAGATATTCATTCAGGAAGAGTTAGCCGTGGACATCGTTTCCTTGGTCACGAAGTAGAAATTCAGCATGCTGACAGCTATGAAGAAGACCTGCGCAAAGTTTATGTTATTGCTGATAGCACTGAACGCGAAAATATGATTCGTGAGCAAATTAAGGCTATTGAAGCTAAAGAAGGTGTTCAGGTACAAATTGATGAAGGACTCTTGAATGAAGTTCTGAATTTGGTTGAATACCCAACTGCCTTCATGGGGAATTTTGATCCTAAGTACCTAGAGGTTCCAGAAGAAGTTTTGGTCACTTCAATGGAGACTCATCAACGCTACTTTGTAGTTCGTGACCTTGATGGAAATCTAAAACCAAACTTTATTTCTGTCCGTAACGGAAATGCAGAGTATTTGGATAATGTTATCCGAGGAAATGAGAAAGTCTTAGTTGCGCGTCTTGAAGATGGTGAATTTTTCTGGCGTGAAGACCAAAAATTGAAGATTGAAAATCTTGTAGCTAAATTATCACACGTAACCTTCCATGAAAAGATTGGTTCATTACGTGAACACATGATTCGTACTGGGCAAATTGCTATCCTTTTGGCAGAAAAAGCAGGTTTATCAGTTGATGAAACTGTTGACCTTGCTCGTGCTGCAGCTATTTATAAGTTTGACCTCTTGACTGGTATGGTTGGTGAATTTGATGAGCTTCAAGGGATCATGGGTGAGAAATATGCGCTTCTCGCTGGTGAGAATGCTACAGTGGCACAAGCTATCCGTGAACACTACCTTCCAGATTCTGCTGACGGAGCTCTTCCTGAGTCTAAAGTCGGAGCTATCCTTGCACTAGCTGATAAATTGGATACTCTTTTGTCCTTCTTCTCTGTTGGCTTGATTCCATCTGGTTCAAATGACCCTTATGCTCTTCGTCGTGCAACACAAGGGATTGTCCGTATCTTGGAAGACTTTGGATGGAATATTCCAATGGACGAATTGATTGCTAGCCTTTATGCTTTATCATTTGATAGCCTAACTTACGATAATCAAGAAGAAGTGCTTAACTTCATCAAAGCTCGTGTTGATAAGATGATAGGTTCTACTTCAAAAGATATTAAGGAAGCTGTTCTTGCAAGTTCAAACTTTGTTGTTGCAGATATGATTGAAGCAGCAGAAGCCTTAACTGAAGCTGCAAAAACTGAAAACTACAAATCATCAGTTGAATCATTATCTCGTGCCTTCAACCTAGCGGAAAAAGCAGAAGGCTCAGTCAAAGTTGATACTAGCCTCTTTGAAAATGAACAAGAAAAAGAACTAGCTCAAGCTGTAGAAAGCTTAGAATTGAAAGGTTCAGCTAGTGATAAATTAGAGCAATTATTTGCTCTTAGTCCAGTTATTGATGCTTTCTTTGATAATACAATGGTTATGGCAGATGATGTTGATGTTAAGAATAATCGTTTGGCTATTCTAGCTGAACTTGTCAATAAAGCGAAAACAGTCGCTGCTTTTAATCTTCTTAATACAAAATAGAAACTAAATAGTAGATTGGAGGTCCATATATGACACCAGAAAAAATCGCTCGTATTAATGAGCTTGCTAAAAAGAAAAAAACAGAAGGCTTGACTGCAGAAGAAAAAGTAGAACAAGCTAAACTTCGTGAGGAATATATTGAAGGTTATCGTCGTTCAGTTCGTCATCACATTGAAGGGATCAAAATCGTAGATGAAGATGGAAATGATGTGACTCCTGAGAAACTTCGTCAGGTACAACGTGAAAAAGGTCTGCATGGTCGTAGTCTTGACGATCCAAATTCATAATTTTGAGATATAGAAAACTCGGTTAGTAAAATCTAACCGAGTTTTTGTTTTAAAAAAAAGGAACCTAAAGAGGTTCCTTTAGTATTAGATTCTAGTTACTTGCCCCAGATGTAGCATCCGCGTCTCCATGACCTCCATCACCGTGACCTCCGGCATCAGAAGCACCAGAAGTAGCATCTGCGTCACCGTGGCCTCCAGCAGGAGCAAACGGACCGCTTCCTCCTACCAAACGTTGACCAGTTTCTTTCAAGTACCAGTCAAGCCATGGTTGGAAGTTAAAGACAATTTCATTGATACCAGCATATGATCCATCAGGATAGTACATAGCTTGGTAGTTGTGAGTATTGATAACACCTGCAGGTGAACCTGGAACAATTGTACGTACGTATTCTTGGTTGCCATTGCGAAGCGTACCAATAACCCACTCAACGTTTTTCATACGTGCAGGTGGAAGTGATCCATGAACTGTTGACATACGGCTACCAGATTGAGATGGTACACGTTTTGCAAACATGGTGTCTGGATCTTGGTGAGCATTGTTGTAGTAGAGGAATTGGTTGTTATCGTCAGCGTATGTCAATTCAAAAGGCATAGCTTTCAAGAACATATCAATTTGGTTAACAGTCAAGATACCATGGTCAAGTTTAACATATGTATCACCAGACACAGCGCCTGTAATTTCTGCAACTTTTTCTACCCATTCTGGATCATCAGGGTCAACTTCTGTAATAGTTGTAGCGATTGGTTTTCCACAATCCAAGTCTTCTGGTTCAATTGGTTTTGGTTTTTTCAATTTAGAAACGACTCCTACGTATTTGACAAAGTTATCTAAACAAGTTTCAAGGAATTTAACAGTTCCTTCGTTGATAATATTTCCATTAGCATCAAAAGCTTCTTTAGCTTTTCCAAGAAGGAATTCATTCCCTGGAAGAGTATAGGCATTCACCCCTGGTGCGTCAAGGATTTTACGAAGGTGAACTTGGGCACGAGAAGTTCCTTGGTCGTAGTAAGAAGCACCCACGATCATCACTGGTTTGTTTTCAAATGGATGTACTTCATATGAAAGCCATTCAAGAACTGACTTGAGTGAAGCAGAAATTGTATGGTTGTGCTCAGGAGTAGCAATAATCACACCATCAGCACGAGTAATTTTATTGTAAAGAAGGCGCAATTGGAAACTTTCGTCCCATTTTTCGTCTTGGTTAAACATTGGAACTTCATCGATTTCAAGAACTTCTAATTCAAATTTCAGTTTGAAATTACGACGGATGAATTCCAAGAGTTTGCGGTTATATGATTGGTCGTAGTTTGATCCAACAAGTCCAACAAATTTCATTCTTTCGATCTCCTATCTTACAAATTTTCCCAGTCAAATTCTTCTGCATCTTTACGAAGAAGTTCTTGTGCATTACGCAATTTTTCTGTAATCTTGACAAAGATACGGAAGTCATCAAAGATGGCATCCAATTTCTTGATAACATCAAGATCTACCAAGTCACCATTCTTATCAAATGCTTGAAGAGAATGAGAAAGCAAGAATTCGTCAGGTAGAACTGTCGCTTTAATCTCTGGCGCATTCAAAATTTGACGAAGTTGCAATTGAGCACGTGAAGAACCAAGAGTACCATATGAAGCACCAGTAATCATGACTGGTTTATTCAAAAGTGGGAATACTCCGTAAGAAATCCAAGCAAGGGCGCTCATAAGTACAGCTGGAATTGAGTGGTCATATTCTGGAGTACCAATAATAACACCATCAGCTGCTTCGATTTTAGCTACGATTTCCATAGCCTCAGCCGGGATTTGTTTGTCGGCTGGTTTGTTGAAGACTGGTAGGTCTTTAATTTCTACCAATTCGATTTCTGCTTTATCAGCAAAGTGTTTTTGCATATATTGAAGCAGTTGGCGGTTTGTGGAACATTTAGAGTTAGTTCCTACAATAGCAATAAGTTTTAGCATGAGCTTTCCTTTCTCTTTTTGCATTATTTATTATTTATCTTTGGATACCGGATGAACAAGCGATATGTCCATCTTTATCAATAAGGATGGCTTCGATTCCATCGATATTTTCGATTTGCCAAATGATAGAAGCGCTACGTTGGCCAAACAATCGTGTGGTCCATATCTCACCATCAACTGAGCGGTCAGATATAATCGTTAAACTAGCCAAATCCGTTTCAATAGGATAGCCAGTTTCACTATCGAAAATGTGATGATAATCCTTTCCATCGATTTCAAGATGCCGTTCATAAATTCCAGAAGTAACAACGGATTTTCCAGTAATAGATAAGGTCATCAGGTGATTACCACGTGGATGATTAGGGTCTTGAATACCAATTTGCCAAGGTTGTCCATTTCTGGCTTGGTTATTGCCAATGGTAAGGATATTTCCCCCAAGATTGATAAGAGCAGAAGTGACACCATTTTCTTTTAAGAAAGTAGCAACCTTATCTGCGCTATAGCCCTTCGCTAAACAACCTAAATCAATTTTCATCCCTTTTTTTTCTAAAAAAACAGTAGAATCAATTGAATCAAGCTTGATAAAACGGGGCTCTATCAATGGTAAAACGGAAGAAATTTCTTCAGGACTAGCAACTTTCGCATCGGAAAAACCAATACGCCAGGTTTGAACCAAGGGACCGATACCGATATTGAGATGACTTCCAGGCGCTAGACTATGGTCTAAACCTAAGGAAATCAGTTCAAACAAATCAGGGTGGACCTTAACTGGGGCAATTCCCGCCTGATAGTTAATTTCCATCAATTCCGATTCGGTGCTATTCGCATTAAATCGAAATTCAAGTTCCTTGAGCAAATTAAAAGCTTGACGGAGAAGATTATCCGCTTGTTCATGTACCAAGGAAATAGTAATCGTAGTTCCCATTAACCGTTCAGATAATGAACTGAAAGGCAAAAAATCAACTCCCTTCAAATCAATTGGAAATAGTTGTAAATCCAGATATGAAAGCAATCTGAAGATTTATATTTCATTTCCATATAAATAGAATATCATAAAGTTAGCGTTTTCACAAATTGTTTTTTACAAAAAGTCAAGAAATATGCTCAAACAAACTAAATTTCCTTAAAATAAAATTTGAAAGCGCTGAAAATAAATTAATATATGTTGTCGATATTTCCAAAAATAAAGGAAAATAAGTAAAAAACTTGTAAACGCTCACAGAAAATGATATACTAGGAAGGTAAATAAAAAATTTAAAGGTAGGAATTATCTTATGAGTAAAATCGTAGTCGTGGGCGCTAACCACGCTGGAACTGCTTGTATCAACACTATGTTGGACAATTTTGGAAGTGAAAATGAAATCGTTGTCTTTGACCAAAACTCAAACATTTCATTCCTAGGATGTGGAATGGCTCTATGGATTGGTGAGCAAATCGATGGTCCAGAAGGTCTCTTCTATTCAGATAAAGAAAAATTGGAAGCAAAGGGTGCTAAAGTTTACATGAACTCACCAGTTCTTTCAATCGACTATGACAACAAAGTTGTTACTGCAGAAGTTGACGGAAAAGAACACAAAGAATCATACGAAAAATTGATCTTTGCAACTGGTTCTACACCAATCTTGCCACCAATTGAAGGTGTTGAAATTGTTAAAGATAACCGTGAGTTCAAAGCTACTCTTGAAAATGTACAATTCGTTAAATTGTACCAAAACGCTGAAGAAGTGATTAATAAACTTGCTGACAAGAGCAAACACCTTGAACGTATCGCTGTTGTTGGTGGTGGCTATATCGGTGTTGAGCTTGCTGAAGCATTCGAACGTCTTGGAAAAGAAGTTGTCCTTGTTGACATCGTAGACACAGTCTTGAACGGTTACTACGACAAAGACTTCACTCAATTGATGGCTAAAAACTTGGAAGACCACAACATCCGTTTGGCACTTGGTCAAACTGTTAAAGCTATCGAAGGTGATGGTAAAGTTGAACGCTTGATCACTGACAAAGAAAGCTTTGACGTTGATATGGTTATCCTTGCAGTTGGTTTCCGTCCTAACACAGCTCTTGCTGATGGTAAGATTGAACTCTTCCGCAACGGTGCTTTCCTTGTTAACAAAAAACAAGAAACATCTATCCCAGGTGTATTCGCTGTGGGTGACTGTGCGACTGTTTATGATAACGCTCGTAAAGACACTAGCTACATCGCTCTTGCATCAAACGCAGTTCGTACTGGTATCGTAGGTGCTTACAACGCTTGTGGACATGAACTTGAAGGAATCGGTGTTCAAGGATCAAATGGTATCTCTATCTATGGTCTTCACATGGTTTCAACTGGTTTGACACTTGAAAAAGCAAAAGCTGCAGGTTACAATGCAACTGAAACTGGCTTCAACGATCTTCAAAAACCAGAATTTATGAAACATGACAACCATGAAGTAGCTATCAAGATTGTCTTCGACAAAGATAGCCGTGAAATCCTTGGTGCTCAAATGGTATCACGTGATCCTGGAATCGCTATGGGAATCCACATGTTCTCACTTGCTATCCAAGAACACGTTACAATTGAAAAATTGGCCTTGACAGACCTATTCTTCTTGCCACACTTCAATAAACCATACAACTACATCACTATGGCAGCATTGACAGCTGAAAAATAATGATTTGTGAAACGGGGGATTTGCTTCTTCCGTTTTTATCATCAAAAAAATGAGAGTGGGACAGAAATCGGTAATTCGTTAGAATTCGATTTCGTCGTCCCACCTACGCACAGTTGAGTAGGGCTGTAAAATCTGATGAAATCAGCGAAGTAGAGCCCACTCAACCACTGCGTCTTGCTCGACAATCCAAAGACAATTGAGAGGCTAGGACTTTTGTCCCAGCCTCATTTTTGATATCTAGATGTTATGAAGTTTCTTCTTTTACGAAGGTGAACCCTTCTCCTAAAATTTCGTGTGCTTCAGTGATGGTAATAAAGGCCATCGGATCCACGGTATGTATCATTTCTTTCATCTTAATCATTTCATTTCTTGCTACGATACAGTAAATAATTTTTAAATCTTTTTGACTGTAGTAACCTTGTCCAGATATGAAGGTGACACCTCGACCTAACTCTTCATTGATTTTATCTGCCACTTCCATAGGCTTTTGAGTGATAATCATAAAACCTTTGCCAGCATATCCGCCTTCACCAATCAAGTCAATAACTCTTGAGACGATGAAGTCAAATAGAAGTGTGTAGGTTACGAGACGAAGGTCTTGGAAAATAATTAAAATGAGCATTAGGATAAGGAAGTCTAGTGCAAAGAGTAATTTTCCAACGGAGATATTGGTGTACTTGTTCAGGATTCGAGCGACGATATCTGTTCCACCAGTGGTACCACCAGCATTGAAGATAACACCTAGACCAAGTCCCAAAAGAACACCCGCAACCAAGGCAACGATAACCAAATCTCCTTCAAGATTAAAGTGGAGAGGAATCTTTTCAAAGATTGCTAACCAAATGGATAAGGAAATGGTTCCGAGCAAACTTGTGTACAGAGTCTTTGAACCAAATATTTTCCAGGCTAGAATAAAGAGCGGGATATTGATTAACAGGTTCATCAAGGAGATGGGAATGTTAAAGAGATAATAGGTAATCAAGGTGATCCCAGTTGCTCCCCCCTCGAATAAGTGGTGGGGCACAACGAAATACGTGAGTCCGAAGGCATAGATGGCAGCTCCGAATATAATGGTTAAAATAGACTTGATATGCCGTAGCATTGAGCTTACCTCCTTTTTTTAAAAAATCTAAAATGTTGACAGCCTTCAGGTTAAAAGTCCTTATTTTACTTTCATGGATTGAATTTTCTCAGGGTCGGGTGTGACACGGAGAGTCTTTTGTCCAGTATAAGTCACAAATCCTGGTTTTCCACCTGTGGGCTTATTAAGTTTTTTGACCTCAATCATATCTACCTGAACGAGGTTGGAGAGACGGCCTTTTGAAAAGTAGGCAGCTAGCTCTGCCGCATCTGTCTTAACTTCGTCAGTAGGATTGAGATTGGCAGTGATAACAACGTGACTTCCAGGGATGTCCTTAGCATGGAACCAGAGTTCTTCTTTACGAGCCATTTTAAAGGTTAACTCGTCATTTTGAAGGTTGTTACGACCAACTAGGATAATTGTTTTTCCGTCGCTTGCAAGATATTTTTCAGGTTTTTGTCGTTTCTGGATTTTCTCGCGTTGTCTTCTGCGGATAAATCCTGTTTGAATTAATTCTTCACGAATTTCAGCAATTTCATCTAGTCCAGCCTGGTTGAGAACTGTCTCTACACTTTCTAGGTAACGAATAGTAGCCTTGGTTTCTTCGATTAGTTCAGTCAAGTATTTAACAGCTTCTTTTAATTTCTGATAACGCTTGAAGTAACGTTGAGCATTTTGGTTTGGCGTTAGTGCCTTATCAAGTGCAATCGTGATAGGTTGATTGGTGTAGTAGTTGTCCAAAATGACCTGATCTTGGTCATTGGGAACTTGATGAAGAAAAGTCGTTAGCAATTCACCTTTTTGACGAAATTCCTCTGCATTTTCAGTAGCAAGGAGTTCTTTTTCTTGTTTTTTAAGTTTTTGACGATTTTTTTGTAGCTCATTTTCAACTCGACGGATCAGTTCACTTGCCTGTTGCTTCACACGATCACGCTCTGCCTTATCCTTATAGTAGGTGTCCAACAAATCAGAAAGACTGGCAAAAGTCTCTCCCACCTGATTTGCAAAAGGAACTGGACTGAAGGAAGTCTCAGTCAAGCATGGCTTGGTTTCTTGTCTAAAGAAGTTCCGGAAAGTGGCTAGTTTATCATTAAGCAGTTGTTTTTCTAACTCGGTTGCTGTATCTCTTCCCAAACCTTGAAAGAGATTTTGAAGATTTTTAGCAGTCAACTCTTGGGTTTGTAAAATCTCAAATAATTTTTCATCCTTGACGATGAAAGGATTGAGAGCTTCTGTACTTGGAGGAGCAATATAAGTAGCACCTGGTAATAAGGTACGGTAGCTATTTTGAGAGAAACCGATATGCTTGATAACTTCAAGGATTTTGTGACTAGACTTATCTACAAGTAGAATATTACTGTGTTTGCCCATAATCTCGATGATGAGTGTGGCCTGGATATGGTCCCCAATCTCGTTTTTATTGGAAACCATGATTTCCACGATACGATCATTTTCGATCTGCTCGATTGACTCAATAACTGCTCCTTGAAGGTACTTTCTCAATACCATAATAAAAGTAGATGGTTGAGCAGGGTTTTCAAAGGTGGACTCTGTTAACTGGATGCGCCCAAAAACTGGATGGGCAGACAGGAGCAAACGATGACTTTTACGATTGCTACGGATTTGCAAGACCAGTTCTTGTTCAAAGGGTTGATTAATCTTTTGGATGCGACCATTTAGTAGTTCAGATCGCAATTCCTCAACCATATGGTGTAAAAAAAATCCATCAAATGACATGGTTCTCTCCTCGTGAATGTATTCCATAGTATTATATCAAAAAGGTAGAATAAAATCATAGAAATGTGATATAATAAAGCCAAGTAAAGAGAATCGAGAAATACATGTATATTGAAATGGTAGATGAAACAGGTCAGGTTTCAAAGGAAATTCTACAACAAACTCAAGAGATTTTAGAGTTTGCTGCTAAAAAGTTAGGAAAAGAAGACAAGGAGATGGCAGTCACTTTTGTGACCAACGAACGAAGCCATGAACTTAATCTAGAGTTTCGTGATACCGATCGTCCAACAGATGTCATCAGTCTTGAATATAAGCCGGAGTTAGAGATTGCCTTTGATGAGGAAGATCTGGAAAATGATCCTGACTTAGCAGAAATGATGTCAGAATTTGACGCCTATATTGGTGAACTTTTTATTTCCATTGATAAGGCACATGAGCAGGCTGAGGAGTACGGTCATAGTTTTGAGCGTGAGATGGGCTTCTTGGCAGTGCACGGCTTTTTACACATTAACGGCTATGATCACTACACTCCCGAAGAAGAAGCGGAGATGTTCGGTTTACAAGAAGAAATTTTGACAGCCTATGGACTCACAAGACAATAAACGAAAATGGAAAAATCGTGACCTAATCTCAAGTTTAGAATTTGCCATCACTGGGATTTTGACTGCAATTGAGGAAGAACGTAATATGAGAAAGCATGCAGCGACAGCTCTTGTAGTTGTTCTTGCAGGTTTTGTTTTTCAGGTGTCACGAATCGAATGGTTATTTCTACTTATGAGCATTTTCATGGTGGTAGCTTTTGAGATTATTAATTCAGCTATTGAAAATGTAGTAGATTTGGCTAGTCACTATCACTTTTCTATGTTGGCAAAGAAAGCTAAGGACATGGCAGCAGGTGCCGTGCTTGTGGTCTCACTTTTTGCCGCTTTGACAGGTGCACTTATCTTTCTCCCACGGATTTGGGATTTATTATTTTAAACAGCAAGAGGAAATTATGACTTTTAAATCAGGCTTTGTAGCCATTTTAGGACGTCCCAATGTTGGGAAGTCAACTTTTTTAAATCATGTCATGGGGCAAAAGATTGCCATCATGAGTGACAAGGCGCAGACAACGCGCAACAAAATCATGGGAATTTACACGACTGATAAGGAACAAATCGTCTTTATCGACACACCAGGGATTCACAAACCTAAAACGGCTCTCGGAGATTTTATGGTCGAATCTGCCTATAGCACCCTTCGTGAAGTGGATACTGTTCTCTTCATGGTGCCTGCAGATGAGGCGCGTGGTAAGGGCGATGACATGATTATCGAGCGTCTTAAGGCTGCTAAGGTTCCAGTGATTTTGGTGGTCAATAAGATTGATAAGGTTCATCCTGACCAGCTATTGGCTCAAATTGATGATTTCCGTAATCAGATGGATTTCAAGGAAATTGTACCGATTTCAGCTCTACAAGGAAACAATGTTTCGCGTTTGATTGATATTTTGAGCGAAAACTTAGAAGAAGGTTTCCAATATTTCCCATCCGATCAAATCACAGACCACCCAGAACGTTTCCTAGTATCAGAGATGATTCGTGAAAAGGTCTTACACTTAACGCGTGAGGAAATTCCACACTCAGTTGCAGTAGTGGTGGATTCTATGAAACGAGATGAAGAGACTGACAAGGTTCATATTCGAGCAACCATCATGGTGGAGCGTGACAGCCAAAAAGGGATTGTCATCGGTAAAGGTGGTGCTATGCTCAAGAAGATTGGGACTATGGCCCGTCGTGATATCGAGCTTATGCTAGGGGACAAGGTTTTCCTAGAAACTTGGGTCAAGGTTAAGAAAAACTGGCGAGATAAGAAGCTAGATTTGGCTGACTTTGGCTATAACGAAAAAGAATATTAAGAAGAGGTGGGCAGTAGCCTGCTTCTTGTTTTTAGAGAAGGAGGAGCTATGCCTGAATTACCTGAAGTCGAAACGGTTCGACGAGGTCTTGAAAAATTGATTCTGGGAAAGAAGATTACAACCATTGATATTCGTTATCCTAAGATGATAAAGACAGATTTGGATCAATTTCAGAAAGAATTGCCTGGTCAAGTTGTTAAATCTATAGGACGTCGTGGAAAATATTTGCTTTTTTATCTAACAGACAAGGTCTTGATTTCGCATCTACGAATGGAAGGAAAGTATTTTTATTACCCAGACCAAGTCCCTGAACGCAAGCATGCCCATGTTTTGATTCATTTTGAAGATGGTGGGACTCTGGTTTACGAGGATGTCCGTAAGTTTGGAACTATGGAATTGCTTGCTCCTGAGCTTTTAGAAGCTTACTTTATTTCTAAGAAATTAGGTCCGGAACCGACTGAGCAAGATTTTGATTTAGGGAGTTTTAAACTAGCCTTGAAAAAATCTAAAAAACCTATCAAATCGCATCTTCTCGATCAGACTTTGGTTGCTGGACTGGGGAATATTTACGTGGATGAAGTTCTCTGGAGAGCGAAAGTTCATCCGGAAAGACCTTCACAGACTTTGACCGCAGATGAAGCGACTGCCGTTCATGACCAGACCATTGCTGTTTTGAGCCAGGCTGTCGAGAAAGGAGGTTCAACCATTCGCACCTATACCAATGCTTTTGGCGAGGATGGGACCATGCAGGATTTTCATCAGGTCTATGATAAGACTGGAGAGGCATGTTCTCGCTGTGGAGCCATCATCGAAAAAATTCAACTCGGTGGTCGTGGAACCCATTTTTGTCCAAAATGTCAAAGGAGAAAGTGATGGGAAAAATAATCGGAATCACTGGTGGTATTGCGTCAGGTAAGTCCACTGTCACAAATTTTCTAAGACAAAAAGGGTTTGAAGTGGTAGATGCGGATGCTCTTGTTCACCAACTTCAAAAACCTGGTGGTCGCCTTTATCAGATTTTAGTAGAGCATTTCGGTGAAAAAGTCCTTCTAGAAGATGGGGAATTGAATCGCCCCTTGCTTGCTAGCCTTATTTTTTCAAAGCCAGAAGAGCAGGAATGGTCTAAGAGAACCCAAGGTGAGATTATTCGTGAGGAGTTAGCTGCATTACGAAATCAGTTTGCTCAGACAGAAGCTCTCTTTTTCATGGATATCCCCCTACTTTTTGAGCAGAACTATGCTTCATGGTTCGATGAAACTTGGCTAGTTTATGTAAGTCGAGATACCCAGCTGGATCGCTTAATGAAAAGAGATTATCTGACTATAGAGGACGCACAAACCCGTCTGGCCTCCCAGTGGCCTTTAGAAGAAAAGAAAAGATTGGCTAGTCATATTTTAGACAATAATGGGAGTCGAGAGCAACTGTTGAGTCAAGTGGCCAGCCTACTTCAAGGAGGCGATACTCTTGAAAGAGATTAGTTGGAAGGATAATCTTCGTATTGCTTGGTTTGGTTGCTTTTTAACGGGAGCCAGCATTTCTCTTGTTGTTCCTTTCATGCCTATTTTTGTCGAACAGTTAGGAATTGAAGGAGATCAAGTTGCCTTTTATTCAGGGTTGGCTATATCAGTCTCAGCCATTTCTGCAGCCTTCGTATCACCAGTTTGGGGTATCTTAGCAGACAAGTATGGTCGAAAACCCATGATGATTCGTGCAGGGCTAGCTATGACTATTACTATGGGTGGTCTGGCCTTTGTTCCAAATGTTTTCTGGCTCTTGTTCTTACGGTTTCTTAATGGAGTTTTTACAGGATTTGTACCCAATGCGACAGCTTTAATTGCAAGTCAAGTTCCCAAAGATAGGTCAGGATACGCTCTAGGGACTCTATCAACTGGTGTTGTCGCTGGAACTTTGACCGGTCCATTTGTAGGTGGTTTCATTGCCGAAATTTTTGGAATTCGAAATGTCTTTTTATTGGTCGGTAGTTTCCTGTTCTTGGCAGCAATCTTAACCATTCTTTTTATAAAAGAAAACTTTCAACCAGTGCCAAAAGAAAAAGCACTGCCTACAAAAGAGCTCTTTACTTCTGTTAAATACCCTTTTCTCCTGATAAATCTATTTCTAACTAGCTTTGTGATTCAATTTGCTGCCCAATCTATTGGTCCCATCCTTGCCCTTTATGTACGAGATCTGGGACAGAAAGAGAATCTTCTCTTTGTCTCTGGTTTGATTGTATCAAGCATGGGATTTTCAAGTATGATGAGCGCAGGTATCATGGGTAAATTAGGTGATAAAGTGGGTAATCATCGACTACTTGTCGTAGCTCAGGTATATTCAGTTTTCATATATCTATTATGTGCAAATGCGACTAGCCCATTCCAATTAGGCTTCTATCGTTTTCTATTTGGTCTGGGGACGGGAGCACTGATACCTGGTGTCAATGCTCTCCTAAGCAAAATGACCCCTAAAGTTGGCATTTCAAGGGTATTTGCATTTAATCAAGTCTTTTTTTATCTAGGAGGAGTGATAGGTCCCATAGCAGGATCAGCAGTAGCGGGACAATTTGGCTATCACTCAGTATTTTATGCAACAGCTCTTTGTGTAGCTCTCAGTTGTTTATTTAACCTTATCCAATTTAAAACATTATTAAAAGTGAAGGAAATCTAGTGCGAGTAAAAATCAATCTCAAATGCTCCTCTTGTGGCAGTATCAATTATCTAACCAGTAAGAACTCCAAAACCCATCCAGACAAGATTGAGGTCTTAAAGTATTGCCCAAAAGAAAGAAAAGTGACTCTACATCTTGAATCTAAGTAGAAATTATGGTAGAATAATAGGGATTTTAAGGAGTTTGATATGTATAACCTATTATTAACCATTCTATTAGTATTATCTGTTGTGATTGTGATTGCAATTTTCATGCAACCAACTAAAAACCAATCTAGCAATGTATTTGATGCCAGTGCAGGTGATTTGTTTGAACGTAGCAAAGCGCGCGGTTTTGAAGCTGTGATGCAACGTTTGACAGGAATTTTAGTCTTTTTCTGGCTAGCCATTGCCTTAGCATTGACGGTATTATCAAGTAGATAAGAAAATAATGGGCGGGACTAGGTCTTTGCCTATTTTTATTTTTATACTCTTCAAAAATCTCTTCAAACTACGTCAGCTTCCATCTGCAACCTTAAAACGGTGTTTTGAGCAACCTGCGCCTAGCTTTCTAGTTTGCTCTTTGATTTTTATTGAGTATTAAATGATGTTTGAGAAGGTTTTACAGCAAAAGGAATTTAAAAAATCTAGAAAGAAAACATGAAAGATAGAATAAAAGAATATATACAAGAAAAGGGACGAGTCACAGTCAATGACTTGGCCAGTGCTCTCGGAAAGGATTGTTCAAAGGACTTCCGTGAGTTAATCAAAACTCTTTCCTTGATGGAACGAAAGCACCAGATTCGCTTTGAAGAAGATGGTAGTTTAACCCTAGACCAGAAGAAAAAACATGAGATTACCCTAAAAGGAATTTTCCATGCCCATAAAAATGGGTTCGGTTTTGTAAGTCTTGAAGGCGAAGAAGACGATCTTTTTGTAGGAAAAAATGATGTTAACTATGCCATTGATGGCGATACTGTTGAAGTTGTCATTAAGAAAGTTGCTGACCGTAACAAAGGAACCGCCGCAGAAGCAAAGATTATCGACATCCTAGAGCACAGTCTAACGACAGTTGTTGGGCAAATCGTTCTTGATGAGGAAAAGCCCAAGTATGCAGGTTACATCCGTTCAAAAAATCAAAAGATTAGTCAACCAATCTACGTTAAGAAGCCAGCTATTCAGTTAGACGGTACAGAGGTTCTCAAGGTCTTTATCGATAAGTACCCAAGTAAGAAACACGATTTCTTTGTCGCTAGTGTGCTAGATGTTGTTGGACATTCTACAGATGCAGGGATTGATGTCCTCGAGGTCTTGGAATCAATGGATATTGTGTCCGAGTTTCCAGAGGATGTTCTCAAAGAGGCAGAAAATGTGCCAGACGCTCCATCAGAGAAGGATCTGGAAGGTCGTTTGGACTTAAGAGATGAAATTACCTTTACCATTGATGGAGCTGATGCAAAAGACTTGGATGATGCTGTTCATATCAAACCATTGAAAAATGGAAATATCGAACTAGGAGTTCATATCGCGGATGTTTCATATTATGTAACGGAAGGTTCTGCTCTTGACAAGGAAGCTCTCAATCGTGCGACCTCTGTATATGTGACAGACCGTGTAGTTCCAATGCTGCCAGAGCGCCTTTCAAATGGTATCTGTTCCCTTAATCCTCGCGTAGATCGTTTGACTCAGTCTGCGATTATGGAAATTAATAAGCAGGGTCGTGTTGTGAATTATACGATTACGCAGACTGTTATCAAGACAAATTTCCGTATGACCTATAGTGATGTAAATGACATCCTAGCAGGTGATGAGGAGAAGAGACAAGACTATAAGAAAATCGTCCCTAGCATCGAACTCATGGCTAAGCTCCATGAAACATTGGAAAGTATGCGAATTAAGCGTGGTGCTTTAAATTTTGATACCAATGAAGCTAAGATTTTGGTAGATAAAAAAGGCAAGCCAGTTGATATTGTCCTTCGTCATCGTGGGACTGCAGAACGTATGATTGAGTCCTTTATGCTGATTGCCAACGAAACAGTTGCCGAGCACTTTAGTAAGCTGGACCTACCTTTTATCTATCGTATCCATGAGGAACCTAAGGCTGAAAAGGTTCAGAAATTTATTGATTACGCTTCAAGTTTTGGATTACGTATCTATGGAACTGCTAGCGAGATTAGTCAAGAAGCCCTCCAAGATATCATGCGTGCTGTGGAAGGTGAGCCATATGCGGATGTATTATCAATGATGCTTCTGCGCTCTATGCAGCAGGCTCGCTATTCTGAGCATAATCACGGTCACTATGGATTAGCTGCAGACTACTACACTCACTTTACCAGCCCCATTCGTCGTTATCCTGACCTTCTTGTTCATCGTATGATTCGTGACTATGGACGTTCTAAGGATGTAGCAGAGCATTTTGAACAGGTCATTCCTGAGATTGCTACCCAGTCTTCCAACCGTGAGCGACGTGCTATCGAGGCAGAGCGTGAAGTCGAAGCCATGAAAAAAGCTGAATACATGGAAGAGTACGTTGGTGAAGAATATGATGCAGTTGTTTCAAGCATCGTTAAATTTGGTCTTTTTGTTGAATTACCAAATACAGTTGAGGGATTGATTCACATTACCAATCTACCTGAATTTTACCATTTTAATGAACGCGATTTAACCCTCCGTGGGGAGAAATCAGGAATTACTTTCCGAGTTGGGCAGCAGATCCGTATTCGTGTCGAAAGAGCCGATAAGATGACTGGCGAGATCGATTTCTCCTTTATTCCAAGTGAATTTGATGTCATTGAGAAAGGTTTGAAACAGTCTGGTCGTAAGGATAGAGGGCGTCGTTCAGATAAGAAAGAAGACAAGAGAAAATCTGGTCGCTTAGGTGATAAGCGCAAGCATTCTCCAAAAGACATGAAGAAAAAGAGCAAGAAACCTTTTTACAAAGAAGTAGCAAAGAAAGGAGCCAAGCATGGCAAAGGGCGAGGGAAAGGTCGTCGCGCAAAATAAAAAGGCGCACCACGACTATACGATCGTTGATACGCTAGAAGCAGGAATGGTTTTGACAGGAACTGAAATCAAGAGTGTTCGAGCAGCTCGTATCAATTTGAAAGATGGGTTTGCCCAGGTTAAGAATGGGGAAGTTTGGTTGAGTAATGTCCATATCGCTCCTTATGAAGAGGGCAATATCTGGAACCAGGAGCCAGAACGCCGTCGTAAACTTCTCCTTCATAAAAAACAAATCCAGAAATTAGAGCAAGAAACCAAAGGGACAGGGATGACCTTGGTTCCTCTTAAAGTTTATATCAAAGATGGCTATGCCAAGTTACTTTTAGGACTTGCAAAAGGGAAACACGATTACGATAAGCGTGAGTCTATCAAACGCCGCGAGCAAGATCGCGATATTGCGCGTGTTATGAAAGCTGTTAACCACCGATAGAAAGAGTGAAGAATATGGAAAAACTAGTTGCCTATAAACGCATGCCTGTCTGGAATAAAGACACCATGCCTGAAGCTGTTCAAAGAAAACACAATACTAAGGTCGGAACCTGGGGCAAGATTACCGTATTAAAAGGGACTCTTAAGTTTATTGAGTTGACTGAGGAGGGAGAAATTATAGCTGAGCATCTCTTTGAAGCAGGTGCTGATAATCCTATGGCGCAACCTCAAGCCTGGCACAGAGTAGAAGCTGCCACAGAAGATGTGGAATGGTACTTGGAATTTTATTGTAAAGCAGAGGATTACTTCCCTAAGAAATACAATAGCAATCCAGTCCATTCGGAAGTCTTAGAAGCTATGGATACAGTAAAACCATGTAAGGCACTAGACCTAGGATGTGGTCAAGGAAGAAATGCACTCTTTCTAGCTCAACATGGCTTTGATGTCACAGCTGTAGATCAAAATGAGCTGTCCCTTGAAATGTTACAAAGTATCGTGGAGCAAGAAGACTTAGAAATGCCTGTCGGTATCTACGATATCAATTCAGCTAGCATTGGACAAAGTTACGATTTTATCGTATCAACGGTTGTGCTCATGTTTTTACAAGCAGAACGTATTCCTGCTATTATCCGAAACATCCAGGAACAAACCTCTATCGGTGGCTACAATTTGATTGTTTGTGCCATGGATACGGAAGATTATCCATGTTCAGTTAATTTTCCCTTTACCTTTAAAGAGGGGGAATTAGCAAATTACTACCAGGACTGGGAGTTAGTGAAGTATAATGAAAATCCTGGTCATTTGCACCGTCGTGATGAAAACGGAAATCGTATCCAACTACGTTTTGCAACAATGCTGGCTAAAAAAGTAAAATAATCGTCTATAAAGGTTGGGAAAAGTCCTAACCTTTTTTCTAAATTTCAAGTTCAAGTTAGCCACCAAGAAGAAATTCTCTAGGCGACTTGTAGTTCAAGCATTTTTTAGGATAGTTGTTGATCCAATTTTCGATGAATGCGACTTCTTTGGGAGTCGTTTTCTTAGTTCCTTTAGGTAACCATCTACGAATGAGCCTATTGTGATTCTCATTAGTCCCCCTTTCCCAAGAGGCATAGGGGTGTGCATAATAGATATGTTCCTTAGAAAACACATCGGATAAGCGGTTGAATTCCGTTCCATTATCTGCCGTGATGGAAAGAATTTGATGCTGTTTTAAGATGAGTTTTAGAGCCTGATTGACCGACTCAGCGCTTTTATAGTCACTTAGTTTATAAAACACATGTTATAATAAAGCTATGGCATATAGTACAGATTTTAAACAAGGAGCATTAGATTACATCAAAGAGGGGCACAGCCATGTCGAGGCGGCCCAAGTTTTTGATGTTGGCGTCAGAACTCTCTTCACGTGGGAAAAGAAATTACGTGAACAAGGGCACTTAGAGAAGAAAAAGCGAGTCGCCAAAAGCCGAAAGATTCCTTTAGAGGAATTGAAAGCCTTTGTAGAGGCTCATCCAGACGCTTTCTTACGGGAAATTGCGGCACATTTTGATTGCGCTGTTCCTTCAGTATGGGCAGCTTTAAAGCAGATCAATATCACTTTAAAAAAAGACGACTAGCTTTAAGGAACAAGATCCAGAGAAAGTCGCTGAATTTCTTGATATTTTGAATAGCCTAAAAGATTTACCAGTCGTATATATTGAGGAAACGGGAATCGACCGCTACCTCTATCGTCCTTATGCACGGGCTCCTAGAAGGGAGAAAGTCTATGAAAAGATTAGTGGACGGCGTTTTGAGCGGACTTCGATTGTTGCAGGACAAGTAGACGGAGAGTTTATAGCTCCTATGGTTTACAAGGAAAGTATGGCGAGCGATTTCTTTGTGGAGTGGTTCAAAACGCAACTTCTACCTGCTTTGAAGACCCCTCATGTCATTGTCATGGACAATGCTAGTTTTCATCCCAAGAAGATTTTGGATGAACTTTGCGTCAAAGATAAACACTTTTTCTTACCTCTACCACCTTATTCACCAGATTTG
>NZ_JWAJ01000078.1 GCF_001068775.1 Streptococcus pseudopneumoniae | reverse complement strand
ACAAGTAAGCCGAGTCCAAAGGATATCGAGCGAGTTCAAATCGGCATCGAAATGATGCAAGCTCAGTTTCAATTAATGGGATATTAAAAAGGAGAAGTTAAAATGACAGTATTAGATGTAAAACACGTTCAAAAGATTTATAAAACTCGCTTTCAAGGCAACCAAGTAGAAGCCCTGAAAGATATTCACTTTACAGTTGAAAAAGGCGACTACGTCGCTATCATGGGTGAGTCTGGTTCTGGGAAATCAACCCTACTCAATATTCTCGCCATGCTTGACAAACCAACTCGTGGTCAGGTCTTCCTAAATGGAACTGACACAGCTACCATTAAAAATACTGAAGCATCAAGCTTCCGTCGTGAAAAGTTAGGTTTTGTCTTCCAAGACTTCAATTTGTTAGATACGCTTTCTGTTAAAGACAATATCTTACTCCCTTTGGTATTGTCTAGAAAGCCTATAACAGAAATGATGAAAAAATTGGTCGTGACGGCCGAAAATCTTGGCATCAATCAATTGCAGGAGAAGTACCCTTATGAAATCTCTGGAGGGCAAAAACAAAGGGTAGCAGTTGCACGGGCTATCATCACAGAACCAGAAATTCTTCTTGCGGACGAGCCAACAGGTGCCCTAGACTCTAAATCGTCTGCAGCTCTCCTTGATATCTTTGATCAGATCAATGAACAAGGGCAAACCATTCTCATGGTGACCCACTCAACAGCTGCGGCCAGCCGTGCAAAACGTGTTCTTTTCATCAAGGACGGTATTCTCTATAATCAAATTTATCGAGGTGAAAAGACGGATCGTCAGATGTTCCAAGAAATCTCTGACACCTTGACTGTTATGGCAAGTGAGGTGAACTAGTATGTTTCGATTAACCAATAAGCTGGCCATATCCAACTTAATCAAAAACCGCAAACTCTATTATCCCTTTGCTTTGGCAGTCATTTTGGCAGTTACTATCAGCTATCTCTTTTACTCTCTGACCTTCAATCCCAAGATTGCGGAAATCCGTGGAGGATCCACCATTCAAACTACTCTAGGATTTGGTATGTTTGTCGTCACCCTTGCGTCAGCCATTATCGTCCTTTATGCCAATAGTTTTGTTATGAAAAATCGCTCAAAAGAACTGGGTGTCTATGGTATGTTGGGACTAGAAAAGTGCCATTTAATTGGTATGACCTTCAAGGAGCTCCTGATATTTGGTTTAGTAACAGTGACTTCTGGGATTGGCATTGGTGCCCTCTTTGACAATCTCATCTTTGCTATATTGCTTAAACTTGCAAAGATGAAGGTAGAGCTAGTCGCAACCTTTCAATGGTCCGTAGTCCTTTCAATTCTTCTAGTATTTGGTCTTATCTTTTTAGTCCTTGTGTTTCTAAATACCCTACGTATCATCCGTATGGATGCTCTGCAACTATCTCGTGAAAAAGTAGAAGGGGAGAAGAAGGGACGTTTCTTAGTCCTTCAAACTTTACTAGGACTAATTGCACTAGGTAGTGGCTACTATCTAGCACAAAGCGTAAAAGATCCAGTTTCAGCGACTGTTACTTTCTTTATAGCCGTCCTGTTGGTAATTGTTGCGACCTACCTCTTATTCAATGCGGGTATTACAGTTTTCTTACAGCTACTCAAGAAAAACAAAAGATATTACTACCAACCCAATAACCTCATCTCTGTTTCTAACCTTATCTTTCGTATGAAGAAAAACGCTGTCGGTTTAGCAACCATTACCATCCTTTCAACCATGGTTTTAATCACCATGTCTGCAGCAACCAGTATCTACAACGGTTCTGAAAATATAAAAAATATCATGTATCCTCATGATTTCGATGTTAAGGCTAAGGGAAATAATATTGAAGTTGAGAATTTAGACCAACTATTGACTCAATATGCCAGTGAAAAGAACTTGACGATTAGCAATAAAGACGTTCTTAGCTATGCTAGCTTTGGCCTTTCTAGTCAAGATGGAACTAAATTAACCATTATGACTAAAGAACAAATCACGGAATTACCTAAGACAGTTTTTCTAGTATTTGATCAAAAAGACTATGCAAAAATGACTGGACAAAAGCTTGATTTAACGGATAATGAAGTCGGACTGTGGGCTAAAAATGACCAACTAAAAGGTCAGAAATCATTTAGTCTTAACAGTCAGGAGTATAGTATCAAGCAAGAAATCCAGCAAGATTTTTTAGCTAACCATGTTTCCAATCTCTATATCCTTTTAGTTTCAGATTTTAACTACCTAGTTGTACCAGATCTTCAAAGCTTTTTGGATCAGTACCAAGATTCTGCTGTCTACACTCAGTTCTACGGTGGTATGGATGTCACCGCAAGTCTAGAGGAACAGTTAAAACTAGCTGATGATTTTGATGAGTATGTAAATAATTTTAGCCATAATCTCAAGAGTGAAGATGCTATGGTTTACGGGGGTAATGGTTCAAGTGATGCAATTGTCCAAATGAATGCTCTCTATGGAGGGGTTCTCTTTATCGGTATTTTCCTCTCTATCATCTTTATGATAGGTACTGTACTTGTTATCTACTATAAACAAATCTCAGAAGGTTATGAAGACCGTGAACGCTTTGTCATCCTGCAGAAGGTTGGTTTGGATCAAAAACAAATCAAGCAAACCATTAACAAGCAGGTCTTGACTGTCTTCTTCCTCCCTGTAATCTTTGCCTTCCTACACCTTGCTTTTGCCTATCACATGTTGAGTTTGATTCTCAAGGTTATTGGTGGTGTGGATACAGCTATGATGTTAAGTGTAACACTTTCCATTTGTGGTATCTTTGCTTTAGTCTATGTCCTAATCTTTATGATTACTTCAAGAAGTTATCGCAAGATTGTTCAAATATAATAAGAAGTGTTTGTCAAGGAATCATAGTATTAACCCCAACGAATATTTTGGGAACGTTAAAGTTCACGATAAAAAAGATTATTGATAGACATTTCAAGAAAAAATCTTGGAACGATGTTCGATTAAATGCATATTGGGATTATTATAGATTTTAAAAATAATTTATGAAAACAAGAGACCCAATTATAAGATGGAGTCTTTTGTAATATGGTAAGTGCCTATGAAATTAAAATTATGTATCATTGGATTTTTCTTTTGTTTGATCGCTGCAATTGGTCTGGTCACTATCAGCGATACCGAAACTCCTATACCTTTACCAATTGATGGTGCTTTTTCTATTCAAGGAAAAAGCAATCTTTCCAATAACGAAATTTACGAAATGATTCGTGACCTATCAAAAACGGAAAAAGTTACCATTTACAAGCCGATTGTTCAGAGTTCGGGTCAGTTGAAGTATGTAAATTTCGATGATGCAAACAATGAACAGTTAAAGTCAGTACCGATAATAGGGATGTATTACACCCTTGGGGAAATGGATGTAAACAGTTTGAAACCACTTACGATGACAGGACTGCAAACTGTATATATGACTTATCCTTGGTATATAGGAGGAATCTTACAATTCACTGGAACTTTAAGAATACTGTTAATGGGTTCCATTTACTTAACTTTATTAGTTGTTTTATTTGTTGTTAGGACGAGGCAGATTAAAGAAGGAGTGATACGACGGTCTTTGGGATTGCCTGTATACGACCTTAGAAGAGAGTATGTCATTTCTCTTATTTTTGAACTGATTATGATGGCTTTTTTGATGATTTTTTACAGTTCTTTTTTGGGAAATGGTTTCTTCACCTATAGTTCTAAGTTATTTTTCTCTCTGCTTTTAACGAATTTTATACTATTTCAAATCATTGATCTCATCACCTTTGTTTTATTTTGGTTGACGATTCAGATTGAAAAGCCCATTGAAATTATCAAAAACAAGGCCAAAAACAAGCTTATTTTTGTCGTATGGCTTGCCATTATTTCGATTATTATCGTTGTATCAGGAATTTTTTTACAAGAAACAAAGAGTAGCCAATCCAGTATTAACATACAGATACAGAATTTAGTACCATGGGACACAGTAAAAGACTGGAGAAGGATTGAGTTCCTTGGAATTGAAAATAACTCTGCTAAAAATGGAGAAGTAAGTGATTCGGATGGTCAGTATCTACAGATAGCTGCTTCCTTAAAAAACTTAGATTATTTATATATAGAACGATCCTCGGCCTATGTTCCAGATACATCTCATGCTTTAGAAGACTTTTCTAAACAATTAGAAAATGATGGAATAACGAACCCAGAAATAAATAAAGATCTGATTTATATCAATCAAACAGGTGCTAACCTACAAAATAAAGTGAATGGAACAAACTATCATCTTTTAGATAATAAGATAGCAACCATCTATATTCCTGAAAAATGGAAAGAAAACCAGAAATCTATTGAGAATACAGTTGTAGCAGAACAATTTATTGGAACAAACTATACAAAAGAAGAACTTGCAGTACAAATAATTCCTGATGGTGAAAAAATTTTTTATTTCAATGAGGATGCTGATGATAATCATAAAATGAAAGAGTTTTTACCGATCGCAAGTGTAGCAGATAGTAAAGATAATATTGTTGTTGTGTTAGATACGGACAAAATGATTGAAAATAACAAGTTTTCTTTGGCTAGTAATATAACAATTAAATCTCTTTTTAGTCCTGAGGCGGTAAAGAAAATAAATGAGATGGCTACCCAGTTGAATGTTTCAATGAATCCAGTAGATGTTTACCAAATTGTGAAGTTGAAGATCCAATCCTTAGAGCACCAAATTCTACTGTCACAAATCTTGCAGAAGATAATTTACAGTATTGTCTTTATACTCATTTATCAATATGTCCAACTTTATATTGCCCTAAAACAGAATGAATATGTGAAAAAAATCATTTTGGGTCTGTCAAAAACATCTATAGCAATTTCAAGCCTCAAGTATTTTATGATGGCTATTACAATGGTTATTCTATTTACATTTCTTATGACAGGGCAAATAGAGCTGCTATATATTGGTCTTACTTCTCTGCTGGTTTTGATATTGTCAATAATCATGAGTTTTAAAAAATTATCTGAAAGCTATACTAAAATTTTAAAAGGAGATGAAACATGACAATTGACCTTTTGAACGTTTCAAAAAGTTTTGGCTCAAAAAAGATCTTTACAGACTTAAATTTAACATTTGAATCTGGGAAAAGCTATGCATTGATTGGAGGTTCTGGCTCTGGTAAAAGTACTCTTCTTAATATTATAGGAAGATTAGAAAAAATTGATAGTGGGAACGTTTTAGTTGATAAACAGGATATTTGGAAGATAAAAGAAAGAACCTTCTTTAAAAATACTGTTGGATATGTATTTCAGAATTATTCTTTAATCGAAAACAAAACAGTATATGATAATCTGAAACTTATCACTAAAGACAAAAAAATAATAACTGATGTACTTGAAAAAGTAGGACTGTCGAGCGACTATTTACATCAAAAAATATATGAATTGTCTGGAGGGCAGGCTCAACGTGTAGCTATTGCCAGAATGTTAATGAAACCACGTAAAATTATCTTAGCAGATGAACCCACAGGAGCTTTAGATGGTGAGATTGGAAAAGAAATCATTCGTTTATTATTAAATGAAAGAGATGAAGACAAATATGTTATAATAGCGACGCATGATCCAGCTGTCTATAACAAAGTTGATGTGATCATTGATATGAAAGATATAGGGGATAATGTATGAAAAAGATAATTTATATTGCTTTGATCTTTGTAGCTGGGTTACTTGCCTTCTTCTTTTTTGGAAAACAAATGATCATAAAAGAAAATACCATTAAACCAACACTGGAGTTAACAGTTTATACGGTTTCTTCTGGTGATACAGAAAAATGGAATAAAGTGAGACAAGTAGAAACAGAAGAGGCCACATACTTCATAACTGTGAAAGAAGTAGCGTCTTCAGAAGAAGTATTTTCAAACATCATTGCAAATGGAGCTGCTTTTGGGTTCGGAGTTCGTGAAGAAGAAGTGAAGCAATTTAATAATAATTTAGGAGACACTATAGAGGACTCTAAGCATAATAAACTCATTGAAATAGAATTTTTTACTTTTTCTAATGCTGACGAGGGATTTGTAGTAGCAAATTTTGACTATGGTAAAGAAGAGTTGAATTCTCAGAAAAAAGATATAAAAGACTTATATAAAAAAATATATGAATCTTTTAAAGAAAAAAGTAAGTGATTGCGATTTATTTGCCTGTTTTGATAGAAAAAAGTCAATTTTTAATTCTAGTATCTTATCTTGATGATTGCGTCTTTAAGTTGGTAATGGTTACAGATTATAACATAAATCAGCTAAGTTTGGAAGTAATTCTGTTCTGTGATATTCTAACAACTCATGAATATTAAATGATTAGTTTATTTGTTGACAGTATCCCAAGTCAAATGTTTCTATAGGAAAATTCTCATACTGGTTACCCTAGATTTCATCCAACTATGCTTATGAAGATGCACTGTTCGCCTATGCTCTTTAAGTGTTCTATGGACATAAAATCGTTCAAATGAACCCTGAAAATGGTAGAGCATAGATTAATTGTTGCTTTGAAGAGTGCGTGTTAGAAACAAACAAGCAGTCGAAACAGAGATAGGATTCATCTTCATGACTATGAATCTCACAAAATTAGTCAAAAATCTAGCCTCTAAAATATCTATTGTTCAAAAAACCACACAGTATTTCTTTCTTCTTGATGGAATTCAAGACTGAAATCACTGTGTGGTTTTATTTTAAAGCTAGTTTTTGCTCAGCGTCAATTTTTAACTTAAATACTAAACAACTGACCCAATAGATAGGTAACTCCCATGGTCAAAAGACCGATACAAAGGTTACGAATCATAGCTGTTTTAGTTGGGGCTCTCCCGAGTTTGGCACTGGTGTAACCTGTAATCAATAGAGAAATCGCAACGATAAAAACAGTAGCAGGGATTCGATAGTCACTTGGAAAGATGGTAATGGAAAGCATTGGTGGTAAACTACCAAGAACAAAAGCGATGAAGCTAGATGCTGCAGCATGCCAAGGATTTGTAAACTCTTCATACTCGATTCCGTATTTTTCCTCAACTAAGGCTTTAAGTGGATTTTTAAGAAAAGCTTTATTGACTAAAAGTTGAGCTGAAGTTTCACACTCACCATTTTGAAGATAAGCAGCATAGAGAGATTTCTTTGCGGCTTCGATATCCTTATCCAAAAGTAATTGCTCACGGGCTACAGCGGCTTCCTCTGTGTCTTTTTGAGTGGATACTGAAACATATTCACCTCCAGCCATAGAGAAGGCACCCGCTAAGATGGCAGCCAAACCTGAAAGAAAGATTATCCAGATATTACTGGTTGCACTGGCAACCCCGATAACAACTCCAGCGATGGAAATGATCCCGTCATTGGCTCCGAGCACACCAGCACGTAAAATGTTTAAACGACCAGCGAAGTTTGAATCAATTTCATGTGTAATTTCTGACATAGTCTTCTCCTTTATATTCATTATAAAGTATAGGAATAGCGAATACAAACTTTTTAAACTATCTGAAAAAAGTTTTTCAATTCTAATAAATGCCATAGCTATTTCTTATCCTATATAATAAAGTTTTATTTGAAACTGACCGCCATAGATGATACAATTAATTTAATGAAATCTTTGGAGGTCTGATGATGACTCGTGAATTTAAATTTGAAACCCTACAATTGCATGCAGGACAAGTGGTAGATGCTACTACCAAGTCTCGTGCTGTCCCTATTTATCAAACAACATCTTTTGTATTTGAAGATACACAGGAGGGTGCAGACCTTTTTGCCCTTCAAAAAGCTGGAAATATCTATACTCGTATTACCAATCCAACAACTTCAGCCTTTGAAGAGCGTATTGCAGCGCTAGAAGGCGGAGTTGGTGCACTTGCCACAGCTTCTGGAATGGCAGCTCTTACTTATACTATCCTTGGACTTGCTCACGCAGGAGACCATATTGTTGCAGCTTCAACTATTTACGGTGGGACCTTTAACCTTTTGAAAGAAACCCTTCCCCGCTATGGAATCACCACAACTTTTGTTGATATTGACAATTTAGAAGAAGTGGAAGCAGCTATTAAAGATAATACCAAACTTGTTTTGATTGAAACTTTGGGTAATCCAGTTATCAACATTCCTGATATTGAAAAAATAGCTGAAATTGCTCATAAACATCAGATTCCTTTGGTCGCAGACAATACCTTTGCAACACCTTATCTTATCAATGTCTTTTCTCATGGTATAGACATTTCGGTTCACTCAGCAACTAAGTTTATCGGTGGTCATGGTACAACAATCGGTGGTGTTATCGTTGATAGTGGGAAGTTTGACTGGGCTGCTTCAGGGAAATTCCCTCAATTTGTCAATGAAGATACAAGCTACCATAATTTAAGCTACACTAGAGATGTAGGTGCAGCAGCCTTTATCGTTGCTGCTCGCGTGCAATTGCTTCGTGATATGGGAGCTGCCCTTTCACCATTTAACTCATTCTTACTCCTACAAGGACTTGAAACACTTTCTCTCCGTGTTGAACGCCATGTTCAAAATGCTGAAAAAATCGTTGATTTCCTTGTGAACCATCCAAAAGTTGAAAAAGTTAATTATCCAAAATTAGCCGATAGCCCTTACCATGCTTTGGCTGAAAAATACCTACCTAAAGGGGTCGGATCAATTTTTACCTTCCACGTTAAAGGTGGAGAAGCAGAAGCACGTAAAGTGATTGACAGCTTAGAAATCTTTTCAAACCTTGCCAATGTGGCAGATGCAAAATCATTGGTAGTTCATCCAGCAACTACAACTCATGCTCAGTTGTCTGATTCTGATTTAGAAGCAGCAGGCGTAGCTAAAAATCAAATCCGTCTTTCAATCGGTCTTGAAAATGTTGATGATTTGATTGAAGATTTGCGCCTTGCTCTTGAAAATATTTAAAAATAGATAAATTTTATCTGGTTTACCGTCCTTCTCACGAATAATAAAGTGAGGAGGATTTTTATGTATAGTATTTCATTTCAAGAAGATTCGCTCTTGCCAAGAGAACGCCTGGTGACAGAAGGAGTAGAAACTCTGAGTAATCAGGAATTATTGGCTATTTTGCTAAGAACGGGGACTCGTCAATCTACTGTTTTTGAAATCGCGCAAAAAGTATTGAATCAATTAAGTTGCTTAACTGATTTGAAAAAAATGACCCTGCAAGAATTACAGAGTTTATCAGGTATCGGTAGAGTGAAAGCTATTGAGTTGCAAGCCATGATTGAGCTGGGAAGTCGTATTCACAAACAAGAAACCATTGAGGCAGAGAGTATCCTCAGTAGTCAAAGGCTAGCTAAAAAGATGCAAGCTGAGCTAGGAGATAAAAAACAAGAGCACCTAGTGGCGCTCTATCTTAATACACAAAATCAAATTATTCATCAGCAAACCATTTTTATCGGCTCAGCTACTAGAAGTATTGCTGAACCACGGGAAATTCTCCACTATGCCTTAAAACATATGGCAACATCCGTGATTCTGGTTCATAATCATCCATCTGGTGCTGTTATGCCTAGTAGAAATGATAATCAGGTTACGAAACTTGTTAAAGAAGCCTGCGAATTAATGGGTTTGGTCTTATTAGATCATCTAATTGTCTCGCATTCTGATTACTTTAGTTACCGCGAGAAGACGGACTTGATATAAGATTATTCATTATAGTTTAGAGCTCCTTGCTCAATTGCTTGTTTAGCATAGGATTCTACTTGAGTCATATCGATAACAGGAAGAGGATCTATTGTAGGCACAAGCAATTTTTCTTGTACAATGAATTCAACAATCGAGTTGAATTCTTCTATTTTATAATATCTTATTGGACGGATGAAGATATTTTTGCCAAAGACAAAACTGGAGCGAAATTTACCTTTTAGTCTTGCATCTGCCTTTTTACAAAATGGTCTAGCCTTCTTAGACAGTTCTTTTAGACGTTTTTGTTTTTCTTTTTGAGGTAATTTATCGAAGTTCTCTTTATCCTTAGAAAAAAGCTTGATAACTTTCTGCCATTAGTAGTCTATAAATATTTTGAAGTTCAAAGTAAACATCAATTTTCTTCTCCTGAAAAGACAAGAAAACATCGTCTCTCTTCTCCTTAACAGAAGAGAAAACAGTAGCATCTATATCTTTAAAAAGCTCATGAGTAGAAGGGATTATAATGTTATTCATGATTTACCAACTTGTTGCAGTTATAGCAAGTTTTTGATTTAAAGTTCATTGACGACATAGTCGAAAAGTTTTTTATCTTTGGGGCGATTTTCAAAAAGAAATTCCGGATGCCATTGAACACCGAGGTAAGGGAAATCATCAGTAGTTGTGACAGCTTCAATAATACCATCTTTAGGATCATGAGCGACAACCTCTAGATTTGAAGCTAAATCCTTAATGCTCTGATGGTGGAAAGAGTTGATATGAGAGATTTCTCCATAGATTTCTCGAAGAATAGTATCAGGCTCAGTGACTAAACGTTGCGTTGTGTACTCAGCTGAAGTATCCTGCCAATGATCTTCAATGTCTTGATAAAGAGTCCCTCCCATAGCCACATTAAAGAGTTGAGTGCCTCGACAAACAGAAAAAATGGGTTTCTTCTGTTTGATAGCTTCTTTTATCAGAGCTAGCTCAAAAATGTCTCTCTGAAGGTGATAGTCATCACTATCGATCGTTTTAGGCTCACCGTAGAACTTTGGATCGACATTCTGTCCACCAGTTAAAATGAGTTTATCAATCAAGCCAATGTAGTAACTGGCCATTTCTTGATCACCAATTGGTAGGATAATGGGAATTCCACCAGCTTCCTTGACTCCTTCAACAAAGCCCTTTGCAGCATAGCTCATCATTAGCTCATCATCGGGATGAGCTTTTTCGTTTCCTGTAATCCCAATAACTGGTTTTTTCATAAATGCTTTCGCTTTCTAATCCTCTTTTCTCATGAAATAGAGGAGAGTTTGCAATTCACTAGTTAAATCTACATACTGAGCTACCACATCTTTTGGTAGTTGGAGATGAACAGGTGAAAAGCTTAAAATTCCTTTAATACCTGCTTCGACAAGGAGATTAGCTACTTCCTGTGACTTGACACTCGGAACAGTTAAGATTGCAGTTTTAACATCTGCATTCTTTATTTTATCCTTGATTTGGGAAATTCCATAAATTGGGATTCCATCAGGAGTTTTCGTCCCAACTTCAGGATGATCGTCCAAATCAAAAGCCATGATGATTTTCATTTTGTTTCGTTCATGGAAACGGTAGTGGAGGAGGGCATGTCCCATATTTCCAATACCTACCAACATAACATTGGTAATAGAATTATCATTTAAAAGATCAGCAAAAAACGTCATTAGTTTTTTGACATCGTAGCCAAATCCACGGCGACCCAGTTCACCAAAGTAGGAAAAATCTCGTCTAACGGTAGCAGAATCAATACCAATGGCCTCGGCAATTTGTTTTGAGTTGGCTCTTTCAATTTTTTCTGCATGAAATCTTTTAAAGATACGATAATAAAGAGAAAGTCTCTTTGCTGTTGCTTTTGGAATAGCAGACTGTTTTTCTTTCACAAAATCACAACCTTTCTAAATACTATTTTATAGAAAGATTGTGAAAAAATCAACAAAAACAAGAAAAAACTAAGAAAAATCTTAGCTTATCTTCGTAAAATCATAGTGAGATAGAAAACGATAGAGATTTCCCAGAAGCCCCTGATAGATTTCCTTTCCATTATAGGTCAGAGAAGTAATGACAGTAGTATCTGGAAGAGTCACACAGCCTGAAAGTGATAGCATGAGTGCTTCATAATCTTCGTATTCTAAAATGCGATCGACTTGATAGGTGTCTTTGTAAGTTAATCGAAACATGATTGCCTTCTATCTTTCGCTTTTAGTAAAGACATCACGTTCAACAAGACTATCCATCAAGAAGTAAAATTTCTCTTGGTGGATATGAGTTTCTTCTGACTTAAAGATATCGACCAAACGTAGACCAAATTTATCAGTGATGTTGATTTTTGCACCAGTTAAGTCTTTGTTGATGATAATCTTAAGTTGGAAACCTTCCCCACTATTTGGAACTTTTTCAAGAAGACGTGTTAGTTCATAGTTACCAACCTTAGTTTCAAAAAAAGTGTTATCTTTTAGAGTGAACTTTTTGACGGTTGGGCTAAGTGTGTAATCATAACGGCAATTTTTAAGACTAATGGTTTTTTCGAATGCCATTGAGTTAACCTCCAATGATTTCTTTTAGAGTTTGTGCGAGAGTGATTATTTCTTGCTCTGTATTTTGAGGTGAAATGCTGACGCGAACAGATTCGTGTAAGCGAGGGGATTCTTCACCGTAGAAAGCCTGAAGAACATGACTAACCTGAACGACACCTGCAGTACAAGCAGAGCCAGTTGAAATAGAAATACCTTCAAGATCTAGACGAAGGAGTAGTAGATCATTACGTTGACCTGGGAATCCAATATTAAGGACATAAGGTAGCTGGTCTTTCCCTTGATTGAGATAATAGTCTGTGTCAGCCATTTCCTTTAAGAATGTTTCTTTTAGTTTTTGAACCTTTTTAAAGTTTTGTTCTTGGTTTTCAAGATCATCCTTTAGAGCTGCTACCATTCCCACAATGGCAGGAAGATTTTCTGTTCCTGCTCTTTTTTTCTGCTCTTGATCGCCACCATGAAGGTAGGGGTCAAAATCTGTAGATGCAGCATAGAGAAAACCAACTCCTTTTGGACCATAAAATTTGTGTGCAGAAGCGCTAAGAAAATCAATTCCCAATTTTTCGGGAAGAATCTCTAATTTACCAACTGCCTGAACCGCATCGACATGATAGACGGCTGGATGATTTTTTAGAACTTCACCAATTTCAGCAATAGGTAAAAGTGTACCAGTTTCATTGTTTGCAAACATAGTAGAAACAAAAATGGTATCTTCACGCAGTGCATTTTTGACCTGGTCTGCAGTAATTTCTTGATTTTCAGGCTGTAAAATAGTCACTTCAAAACCGAAATTTTCAACCAAGTATTTGATGGGTTCTAGAACAGCATGGTGCTCAATCGCAGTAGTGATAATGTGCTTTCCACGATTTTGGTGGCGAAGGCAGTAGCCGATGATAGCAGTATTATTGCTTTCAGTACCACCAGTGGTAAAGACTATATGTTGTGGCTTTGTTCCTAGTAAACTTGCTAGTTCTTGACGAGCTTCTCGTAATACTTTACCTGCTTGGCGCCCATGGCCATGAATACTAGAAGGGTTGCCATAAGTTTCTTGCATGACTTGAGTCATTGCTGAGATAGCTACTGAAGACATCGGAGTCGTTGCAGCATTATCCAAATATATCAAAAACTCACCTAATTTCTATTTAAATAGTGGACTAACTGGTTTTCTTTCATGAATTCGAACCATAGCATCACCAATCAATTCGCTAGCAGTGATATATTGTACGTTTTTAGGTTTTCTACTTTCTGTCAATACAGAATCTGTAACCAGAATTTCCTTGATATTAGTTGCATCTAACAACTCCGCAGCACCATTAACGAATAATCCATGACTGGATACAGCGTAGATTTCAGTAGCACCATCGCGTTCCAAAATTTTAGCAGCTTCAGAGAAGGTGCGGCCAGTGTTCAGAATGTCATCGATCAAGATTGCCTTTTTACCTTCGACATCTCCGATGATGTAACCTTGACTGCGTTCAGAATCATCTTGTGCATAATCAATGATGGCAATTGGAGCATCAAGATATTCAGCAAGACTACGAGCACGTTTTACACCAGAGTTTTTAGGACTAACAACAACCACATCGGAACCAGTCAAACCTTTATCGCAGTAATGTTTTGCAAAAAGTGGGATAGTATAGAGGTTATCTACAGGAATGTCAAAGAATCCTTGAACCTGAACGGCATGGAGGTCAAGAGTCAATACACGACTAACTCCTGCTTTCACCAACATATTTGCAACCAGTTTTGCAGTAAGTGGTTCGCGCGAAGAAGCGATACGGTCTTGGCGAGCGTAGCCGAAGTATGGAAGTACAACGTTAATGGTATTAGCACTAGCACGAACACAAGCATCAACCATAATCAAGAGTTCCATCAAGTGGTTATTTACTGGATAACTAGTTGATTGGATGATATAAACATCATATCCACGAACACTTTCTTCGATGTTAACTTGGATTTCACCATCTGAAAATTGGCGTGAAGATACTTTTCCAAGTGGAACACCTGCAGCATCTGCGATTCTTTGAGCAATTTCCTGGTTGGAAGATAGTGCGAAAAGTTTCATGTTTTTTGTATCTGACATCGATAAACCGTCCTCTTTAAACTAAGTGAATCGCTGTAGTAAAACACTTTTAGTGATAAATGCTCTCTACAACAGATTCTATTATTTTTCATCCCTTTTATTTTATCAAAAAAAGAAGATTATTTCAGTATTTTTTCATATTTTCTATAAAACGAACCAATTTCGAAGGAGCTTTTTTGTAATGGATTTCATTGACTTGTAAAAATTCTTGGAAATCAAGGCTACCTTGCTTACCATCTTCTACTTCTAATTCAAGCTCATAGTCAACAATATCAAAGTATTCGCTTTGATCAAGAGCCATGAGTCCGATAGGAGTTTCCTTTTCGTAACGAACAGTAGTTAGGCAACCTAAAACTACCCAGCCACTGGTTGAAAGTCCACGGCTAGTCAATTCGTCAGAAATCATTCCTTGTGGAAGTTTACATTCTTTAAGACAATGGTTTGCTTCCTCAAGGCTTAGATCTTGATTGTACTCCATATTTCCAACTTTTTGTGGAATTTTTATGGTCAATTCAGCGCTATTTTCAAAAGTACGAATGCGCATAGCAATTTTATGCTTACGAAGGTAAAAATCAGGCGTGTCTAGGTAGTAATTTTTTTGTGTAATAGGTGTGACTCCTGAAAAGTGAGTTTGTAATTTTTTATATTCATCCTGGTTTAGGAGTGTTTTCATTTCAATTTCTAAATGTTTCATTTTTTTTACTTTTTCCTTATCTTTGAAAGCGATTGTATGGTATAATAAGCATTGTATTTATTGTATAAGATTTTTCCTCGAAAATCAAAAACTAGATAAATCGAAGTTTATAGAGGATTGGATAAAAAAGATATATGATTACAGAATGGGAAGAATTTTTAGATCCTTACATTCAGGCTGTCGGAGAGCTGAAGATAAAACTCCGAGGTATTCGAAAACAATACCGCAAACAAAATAAACATTCTCCAATTGAGTTTGTAACTGGTCGGGTCAAACCGATTGAAAGTATTAAAGAAAAAATGGCTCGTCGAGGGATTGGGTATGATACGCTGGAACAGGACTTGCAAGATATTGCAGGTTTACGTGTCATGGTTCAATTTGTAGATGACGTGAGCGAAGTTGTTGCTATTCTTCGTAAGAGGCAAGACATGAGAGTTGTCCAAGAACGTGACTACATCACTCATCGAAAGGCTTCAGGCTATCGTTCTTACCATTTGATTATTGAGTATACTGTTGACACAATCAAGGGGGCAAGAACGATTCTGGTGGAGATTCAGATTCGTACCTTGGCTATGAATTTCTGGGCTACCATCGAGCATTCGCTTAATTATAAATATCAAGGAGATTTTCCAGAAGAAATTAAGAAACGTTTGGAAATTACAGCAAGGATATCCCACCAATTGGATGAAGAAATGAGCAAAATTCGTGATGATATCCAAGAAGCACAGGCACTCTTTGATCCACTGCATAGAAAGTTAAATGACGGGGTAGGTAATAGTGACGATACCGATGAAGAATACAGGTAAACGAATTGATCTAATTGCTAACCGCAAACCTCAAAGTCAAAGAGTCTTATACGAATTAAGAGATCGACTTAAGAAAAATAACTTTATATTAAACGACAAAAATCCAGATATTGTGATTTCAATTGGTGGAGATGGTATGCTCTTGTCTGCCTTTCACAAGTATGAAGACCAGCTGGATAAGGTTCGATTTGTGGGAGTTCACACAGGTCATTTAGGCTTTTATACGGACTATCGTGATTTCGAACTGGATCAATTGGTTACTAATTTACAGTTGGATACTGGAGCTCGAGTATCATATCCGATTTTAAATGTAAAGATTTTTCTGGAAAATGGTGAAGTGAAGATTTTCCGTGCCTTGAACGAAGCTAGTATTCGGAGAACTGATCGAACCATGGTAGTAGATGTTGTTATCAATCATGTACCGTTTGAACGCTTCCGAGGGGATGGTTTGACCATCTCAACTCCGACTGGAAGTACAGCCTATAATAAATCTCTTGGTGGTGCTGTTTTACATCCTACCATTGAGGCCCTTCAATTGACAGAAATTGCGAGTCTCAATAATCGTGTCTTCAGAACTTTAGGTTCTTCTATCATTGTGCCTAAAAAGGATAAGATAGAATTGATACCAACTCGTAATGACTATCATACGATCTCGGTTGATAATAGCATTTATTCTTACCGTAATATTGAAAGAATAGAATACCAAATAGATCATCACAAGATCCACTTTGTCGCGACTCCAAGACATACCAGTTTTTGGAATCGTGTCAAGGATGCCTTTATTGGTGAGGTGGATGAATGAGATTTGAGTTCATTGCTGACGAACACGTCAAGGTAAAGACCTTTTTGAAAAAGCATGAAGTTTCTAAAGGTTTGCTTGCCAAAATCAAGTTTCGAGGCGGAGATATTCGCGTAAACGGTCATCCACAAAATGCAACCTATCTCTTAGATATTGGGGATTTGGTTGTCATCGATATTCCTCCTGAGGAAGGTTTCGAGACACTGGAAGCAATAGATTATCCACTGGATATTCTGTTTGAAGATGATCATTTCTTGATTTTAAACAAACCCTTTGGTGTGGCCTCGATTCCTAGTGTCAATCATTCCAATACCATCGCTAACTTTATCAAGGGCTATTATGTGAATCAGAACTACGAAAATCAACAGGTCCACATTGTAACCAGACTAGATCGAGATACTTCGGGCCTCATGCTTTTTGCTAAACACGGGTATGCCCATGCTAGACTAGACAAACAGTTGCAGAAGAAAGCTATTGAAAAGCGTTATTTTGCTTTAGTTAAAGGAGATGGGTTTCTGGAACCTCAAGGTGAGATTATTGCCCCGATTGCCCGTGATGAAGATTCCATTATCACTAGACGAGTTGCAAAAGGTGGTAAGTATGCCCATACTTCCTATCGTATAGTGGAGTCTTATGGCAATATTCATCTAGTTGATATTCGACTGCATACAGGAAGGACACACCAGATACGTGTCCATTTCTCCCATATCGGTTTCCCTTTGCTTGGTGATGACCTCTATGGTGGTAGTCTTGAACATGGCATAGAGCGTCAAGCTCTGCATTGCCATTACTTATCGTTTTATCATCCTTTTCTTGAAGAGCAGTTGGAGATGGAAAGTCCACTGCCGGATGATTTCAACACCCTTATTACTCAGTTATCAAATAATAATTTATCTTAAAAGGAGTAAAAACTCATGGAAGTTTTTGAAAGTTTAAAAGCCAACCTAGTTGGTAAAAATGCACGTATTGTCTTGCCTGAAGGTGAAGAACCACGTATTCTTCAAGCAACAAAACGCATCGTAAAAGAAACAGAAGTTATCCCTGTCCTGCTAGGAAACCCTGACAAAATTAAAATCTATCTTGAAATCGAAGGAATTATGGATGGTTATGAAGTGATTGATCCTGCACATTATCCTCAATTTGAAGACATGGTGGCATCACTTGTAGAACGTCGTAAAGGAAAAATGACTGAAGAAGAAGCTCGTGAAATCTTGGTTAAAGACGTGAACTATTTTGGTGTTATGTTGGTATACATGGGCTTGGTAGATGGAATGGTTTCGGGAGCTATTCACTCTACTGCGGCAACTGTTCGTCCAGCCCTTCAAATCATTAAAACACGCCCAAATGTTAGTCGTACTTCAGGTGCCTTCCTTATGGTTCGTGGCACTGAGCGTTACCTATTTGGTGACTGTGCCATCAATATCAATCCTGATGCTGAAGCATTGGCAGAGATTGCGATTAACTCTGCCATCACAGCTAAGATGTTCGGTATCGAACCAAAAATTGCGATGCTAAGCTATTCAACTAAAGGTTCTGGTTTTGGTGAAAGCGTAGATAAAGTTGTTGAAGCAACTAAGATTGCTCATGATCTTCGTCCTGACCTTGAAATTGATGGGGAATTGCAATTTGATGCTGCCTTCGTTCCAGAAACAGCTGCTCTTAAGGCACCAGGAAGCAAGGTTGCTGGACAAGCAAACGTCTTTATCTTCCCAGGTATTGAAGCAGGGAATATTGGTTACAAGATGGCAGAACGTCTCGGTGGATTTGCAGCGGTTGGTCCAGTATTGCAAGGTTTGAACAAACCAGTTAATGACCTTTCTCGTGGATGTAATTCAGACGACGTCTTCAAACTTACTCTTATCACAGCAGCCCAAGCTGTACACCAATAAAATACAAGATAGCTCCTTTTCTCTTAAAGGAGCTTTTCAAGTAGGAAGAATTCAAACTGGTTATTAAAAGGTGATAGGAATATCGGCTTTTGTTAATACTCGGTGAAGTTTATAGATAAAACCTATAGATACCCAAAGACCTAGTTGGGACCATAGTCAATACTGCCAGTTCTATAGAAATTAGCTCATGCAATCTTTTGAATGACTATTTATTTTTTTACTCACTTAATGTTCAGAAAGGAGCATTTAGATTTGAAATATAAGTATTTACTCTTCGACCTCGACCACACACTACTCGATTTTGATGCTGCCGAGGATATAGCTCTGACTCAACTCTTGGAAGAAGAAGGAGTAGTGGATATACAAGCCTATAAAGATTACTATGTACCAATGAACAAGGCTCTTTGGAAGGATTTGGAACAGAAAAAAATTACAAAGGCTGAGTTAATTAACACACGTTTTGCAAAATTGTTTGCTCACTTTGGCATTGAAAAAGATGGGGCTTACTTAGCAGAGCGCTACCAGTTTTTCCTATCAAAACAGGGGCAGACTTTCCCAGGTGTCGAAGATTTATTAAAAAAATTGATAAGTAAGGGCTATGAACTCTATGCTGCGACAAATGGAATCACCTATATTCAGACAGGTCGTTTGGAACAATCTGGAATCGCACCATATTTCAAGGAAATTTTCATATCAGAACAACTCCATACCCAAAAACCAGATGCTGAATTTTATGAAAAAATTGGAGCTCGTATCCCTAATTTTGATAAAAATCAGACCCTTATGATTGGTGATTCTTTGTCAGCTGATATTCAAGGTGGAAATAATGCTGGCATCGATACCATCTGGTACAATCCTCATCATCTGGAAAATAAGAGCTTAGCCCAGCCAACTTATGAAGTCGACTCTTATCAGGCTCTGCTTGATTGCTTGGTGCTCCTTTAAAAATTACAAAATATAAAAGATTCTGTTCTGTAAAACATGGAGTTCAAGGATTTTTTGAAAACGTTTTAAATCTTTTGACAAATTATTTTTTTTAGGTATAATAAAATTGTACACAGATAAAAAATAAACAGAAAGAAGGAGATTGACATGGACAGTTGAGTTGTTTATGATAAGTAATTCCAATAGTTGTGATTTATTTAGGAGAAAAAATATGAGCAAATTAACTAAAAAATTAAGTATAGGTATCATTTTTTTGTCATTATGTGGTTTTAACGAATATGTCTACGCTATGGAGGAATCTATAGATAAAAATGAAATGAGAGTTTGGGAATAATCTGTTTTAGAAGATATAAATTCTGAAACTCCCAGAGGTGACTGGAAAACAATGGACAGAGCTGCACATGGAGGATGTACATGGAGAGATGGTGTTATTTGTATAACTGATTCATATGCGGTAACTCCTCATTTTAACAATGGGTATGCTGGAATTGTAGCAGCTGACCCTTACTATTATGCAACGATTGAATCTAATTCAGGATCAGGGGTTCAAGTTGTATATGGGAATTGGACAAGTCGGTTTAGTGGTAGTACTGTTTATCAAATAGGGGTTAAAAAAACAAGTATTCGAGATGATCAAAAAGTTGCATATTGGGCTGCTAGACAAATCGGAAAACCTTATAACTATGAATTTTTCAATATTAATACTAGAAGTAAATTTTATTGTTCTCAGTTAGTTTGGGCAGGGTATAAAGATGTAACAGGAGTAGATATTGGTACTTGGGATTGGGGTTCTGCTATCCATCCGTTTGAGCTACTTAAATCGAGAGAAACGATATTAATATATAGGAGCAAATCAGTATGGTATTGAAAAGAAATAAAAGAGCCATAAACTTCATGTTGATGTTAATAAGTGCTTGTTTCTGCCTTATTTGTCTAAGTGCCTGCCAGTCAAATAAGTTAAATTCAGTAGATGATTATAAAATGGCTATCTGGGATAGCGATAAAATAGCTGTCTTTGATGATTATGATTTAAATGAGTTCAAGGATAATATAGCGAGAAAAGAAAAATATATCTATTGGGCAGAAAGTTTTTCGGAAGCAGGATCCTATTCAACTGCAAAAACAAAAGACACACCTGCTCTAAAAAGATATGTATCTAGAATTAATAAGGAAAATTTAAGTGAAACGTTTAAATTAGCAGAAGGAAATGATGCATACGCATCTATAACAGATGGGGATTATTTATATGCGACTGCTGTCTTTACAGATAGAATTGAATTTTATAAATATGATAATAATTTAGAGGTTGTCACTAATGTTACCGTGAAAAATGATGGTCAGCTGAATGCCAGTCAACAGTTTGTTATTGTAGATGATTATTTATACTTACTTGTAACCACATTGGATTTGTCTACTCAAGTTCCTAATGCCGAAATTTGGAAAATGGATAAAGAATTCAACATCGTCGAAAAATATAATCTGGACGAAACATCAGCATATATGAGAATGGTTAATGTAGATGATGTCTTGTATATTGTGGAAGCACTTAGTGGGCGTAATTCTGATGGAGAATATAAGTCAGGAAATAAATTATTGGTTTTTGATTTAAAGAGTCAAAACAAGAATTATATCGATATTCCTGAAAAGTATCCAACAAATATTCACTATGATGCTAAAAATAATCAATTGATTATAGAGAATGAGGGATTGTATAATGGCGAATTTTCCTTTACTACAGTCAATCTAGACAATTTAGAAAAAGATATTATTCATTTAGAAGGCTTTAGTACAGAGCAATATATTGCACCATATTTTACATTTAAAGACAACATCTATTATTTTTTATTTAATGATTCTCTGGTAAAATATGATATTACTGATAAAAATCAAACGATTATTAATCTAGAAAAATATAAAATAAGAGATGCTCATTATATGATTGTTAAATAGTTTCTTTATTGAGTGATCTCCAAAATTTAATCTTAAGGATGTGCTTAAGCGTAGTCCTACCAATCTCCCCTTGGGTCGAGCTAAGGGGAGATTTGATTTAGTTTTTTTACAGGAGATTTAAAAAATTTTGCAAGGAAGAGATTTGAAAATATAGTAGATTGAACTTAGAATAGTACGCTACGAATTCTAAAACATTTTTAAAAATTATTTTG
>NZ_JWAJ01000077.1 GCF_001068775.1 Streptococcus pseudopneumoniae | reverse complement strand
ACCCTTTGTTTTTGCCCTCCAGAGATTTCATAAGGGTACTTCTCCTGCAATTGATTGATGCCAAGATTTTCGGCCGTCACGACCAATTTTTTCATCATTTCTGTTATAGGCTTTCTAGACAATACCAAAGGGAGTAAGATATTGTCTTTAACAGAAAGCGTATCTAACAAATTGAAGTCTTGGAAGACAAAACCTAACTTTTCACGACGGAAGCTTGATGCTTCAGTATTTTTAATGGTAGCTGTGTCAGTTCCATTTAGGAAGACCTGACCACGAGTTGGTTTGTCAAGCATGGCGAGAATATTGAGTAGGGTTGATTTCCCAGAACCAGACTCACCCATGATAGCGACGTAGTCGCCTTTTTCAACTGTAAAGTGAATATCTTTCAGGGCTTCTACTTGGTTGCCTTGAAAGCGAGTTTTATAAATCTTTTGAACGTGTTTTACATCTAATACTGTCATTTTAACTTCTCCTTTTTAATATCCCATTAATTGAAACTGAGCTTGCATCATTTCGATGCCGATTTGAACTCGCTCGATATCCTTTGGACTCGGCTTACTTGTATGTTTCTTTTGTAAAATTGTTTTCATGGTTTCTCTCCTTTTTCTTTATGCTCTAAGTTTACTCCAAAAAAAGATGGCTTGCCATAACATAACCTTACAACAGAGGCCTTTAATCTTACATTTTTGTAAGATTACATTTTTATCTAATTGTAGCCTTTTTTCTCACTATATCAAGGTCTAAAGAAGAGCTTGAAAGGTTTCTTCCAAGCTCTTCACAATTCTTTTCATTCAATCAGTAAATTCACTTCAGAGAACTTAATCCTCACAGTTGTTCCTTGCCCAAGCTCGGATTCTATTTGAATCTGATGTCCTAATTCTTGGCTGATTTTCTGGGTTAGATAGAGTCCAAGTCCAGATGACTGCTGGGTCATTCGACCATTATAGCCTGAAAATCCGCGTTCAAAGACTCGCAATTGATCACTGTTTTTGATACCAATCCCAGTATCTTTGATGCAAAGGTCTTGATCTTCCATATAGATCTCAATTCCACCTTCATTTGTGTATTTGAGGCTATTTGAAAGGATTTGTTCAATAACTACTAACATCCATTTTTTATCCGTCACAATGCTTCTGTCCAAATCATGCAGATTGATACTAAGACCTTTCTGAATAAAGAAAATGGCATATTTGCGAATGACTTCCTTGACCAAATCTTCTATATTCTCTTTCTTCAAAACCAAATCATCATGGAAGCTTTCTAAGCGTAGATATTGGAGAACGAGGTTGGTATAGGAATCAATCTTAAAAATTTCCTGCTCCAACTGTTGTTTCAGTTGGCGATCCGCCACCTCGCTCACTAGTAGTTTACTAGCTGCAATTGGTGTTTTTATCTGATGAACCCAGAGTGTATAGTAGTCCACCAAATCATTATAGCGGTTTTCAGCATCTGATTTCTTTTGATAGAGTTCAGCTTCGCTTTTCTCTAATTTTTCAGTTAGAAGGACTTCCATTGGTGACTTAGCTTTTCTTTCGCCATAGAGCAATTCCTTACGATAACGTTGCAATTCTATCAAGAAATCAAATACCAAAAACAAAAATGTCAAAAATGTAGATAGAAAGAAGAAATAGTTAAAGTAGGGCCCTTGCTTATCAAACAAGATTTCAAAGAGAAAAAGCAAACCTGTAAGAGCAAGAATAAAAGCAAAAAAACGGCTACGCGAACGGATATAAGCTAGAAAAAAACTTTTAATATCAAGCATGTTTCAATCCATACCCTATCCCTTTCTTGGTTTCGATAAAACCAATCAAACCTTCTTCCTCCAATTTCTTACGCAAACGAGCGACATTAACGGACAAGGTATTATCATCGATAAAGAAGTCACTGTTCCAGAGTTCCCGCATCAAATCATCACGCGCTACGATATTTCCCGCATGTTCAAATAAAACCCGTAAAATCTGAAATTCATTCTTTGTTAAACTGATAGCTTTGCCATTGACATGCACATCCATAGACTTGGTGTTGAGGATAACTCCAGCATACTCTAGGAGACTTTCATCCCGTCCAAACTCATAAGAGCGACGCAATAATCCTTGTACCTTAGCTAAAAGTACCTGCTGGTCAAAAGGCTTGGTCACAAAATCATCTGCCCCCATATTAATAGCCATAACGATGTCCATAGCCTGGTCTCTTGATGACAGAAACATAATAGGAACTTTGGAAATCTTGCGAATCTCCTGGCACCAGTGATAACCATTAAAGAGAGGCAAGCCGATATCCATGAGAACCATATGAGGTTGAGATTGAACAAATAGTGTCAGAACTTCCATAAAGTCTTCTACCATAACTACTTCAAAACCCCATTCGGAGAGCATTTTCCCAACTTGCTGACGAATAACTGGATCATCTTCTACTAGTAAAATCTTGTGCATCTGCTCCTCCTTTTTCTATATTATAGCAAAATTCTTCTCACTACTAGCGAAATTGATGTAAATCTGATATGATAAAAGTTAAGAAAGGAATTCTCATGGCCAATATTTTTGACTACCTAACTGACGTTCAATACGATTCTTTTTATGATCTCCCTTTAAATGAACTGGATGTACTTGCTTTGACAGAGCTGACCTATCTTTCTTTTGATCATCTATTGGACCAGCCTGTCAATCGTTTAAGCGATGTCGCAACACGCATCCCGCGAGAAAGTACCATGTTGACCAATAAAGAACGGCTTCAGCTCCTCGATCAGTTATCCCAACACAAACGTTTTAAAAATAGCAAACTTTCTAATTTTGTCAACGAGATAGACACAGAACTCCAAAAGCAATTCGCTGCTATGACCTATCGTCTGAACCTAGATACTTATCTGATTGTCTTTCGAGGTACAGACGATAGTATTATTGGTTGGAAGGAAGATTTCCATATGACTTACATGAAGGAAATCCCTGCCCAAAGGCATGCTCTTGAATACTTAGAAGAATTCTTTACCCAACATCCAAAACAGAAAGTGATTGTAGCTGGACATTCTAAAGGTGGGAATCTGGCCGTCTATGCTGCAAGTCAAATCCAACCTGAATTGCAGGAAAAGATATCTGCAATTTATACCTATGATGCCCCTGGTTTGCAGGCTCATCTGACTGAAACCACTGGCTATCAAGATGTTATTCCAAAAATTGGCCGCTATGTCCCACAGGGATCTGTCATTGGCATGATGCTAGAAGTCCCTGATACACCTATCGTCGTCAAGTCTACAGCTCTCGGAGAAATCGCTCAACACAGTACCTTTAGTTGGCTGACAGAGGGACACCACTTTGTCCAACTAGAGGCTATCAGTAGCGAAAGTCTCCAAATCAAAGACACTCTTAAAGAATGGGTGGACAGTGTGCCCGATGAAGAACTAGAGCTCTACTTTGATCTCTTTTTCGGAACCATCCTAGAATCTGGAATCACTTCCATCAACGATTTATCTTCTAGAAATGCTATTGAACACATTCGACAACTTGTTTCTCAAGCTCAGACTCTGGAGCCTGAGCAAGTTGAAATCTTAAAAAATCTGACACAACTCCTACTGGATGCACGCTTCCAAGCCTGGAAAAATCATTTTTAATGTCTAAAAAAGTCCCTTCTTTTATGGAGGGACTCTTTTGTTGATTCCTTATTTTATGCTTCTGTGTTATACTAGAAACTGTAAATCTTTGAAAGAGGAAATCCTATGAAAATCCATAAAACTGTGAATCCTATCGCCTATGAAAATACTTATTATCTTGAAGGAGACCATCACCTGATTGTGGTTGATCCGGGTAGCAACTGGGAGGCTATTCGTAAGACTATCGAGACCATCAATAAACCGGTCTGTGCGATTCTCCTAACCCACACCCACTATGACCATATCTTGAGTCTGGACTTGGTCAGAGATACTTTTGGAAATCCTCCCGTTTATGTAGCGGAAAGCGAAGCCACTTGGCTCTACACTCCAGTTGACAACCTCTCTGGTCTCCCTCGTCATGACGATATGGCAGATGTCGTATGTAGACCAGCTGAACACACCTTTGTCTTTCATGAAGAATACCAGATTGAGGAGTTCCGCTTCACTGTATTACCAACTCCAGGCCACTCTATCGGAGGAGTTTCATTTGTTTTTCCAGATGGTCGCTTGGTCTTAACGGGTGATGCACTCTTCCGAGAAACTATTGGACGAACAGACCTACCTACAGGTAGCATGGAACAACTCCTTCATAGTATCCAAACCCAGCTCTTCACCCTCCCTAACTACGACGTCTATCCAGGACATGGTCCGGCTACGACTATCGCCCACGAAAAAACTTTCAATCCATTTTTCTAGCAAGTGAAAAACCAAGGACAATCATCCTTGGTTTTTTGATTACCAAATAATCACGCGGTCTTCTGGTGAGCGCCACATGCCGTCGCCTTCTTTGACATCATAGGTTGTAAAGAAGTCATCAAAGTTTGGCACTTGGACGTTAACGCGGAGTTTTGCTGGCGCGTGCACATCAACACTAGCCATGAGTTTCATCAACTCTGGGCGGCCTTTCATTCGCCAGATACGAGCAAAGTTATGGAAGAACTCTTCAGCTGAGAAATCTGGTTCTCTCTTGGCAGCTTCTAGCGCTGCAGCGATTCCTCCTAGGTCAGCAACATTTTCTGATACGGTCAATTTACCGTTAATCGTTGCGCCGTAAGATTCTTGGCCGTCAAACTGGTCGATAACCTTCTGAGTTTTCTCTTTGAAGGCTGCATAGTCGCTCTCAGTCCACCAATCCTTGAGACTTCCATTTTCATCAAAGGAAGCTCCATTAGTATCAAAGGCGTGAGAAATTTCATGGGCAATAACCGCACCGATTCCACCATAGTTGGCAGAAGATGACTGATGCAAATCATAGAATGGAGCCTGTAAGATAGCAGCTGGGAAGACAATCAAGTTCTTTTGTGGATTGTAGTAGGCATTGACCATATGAGCAGGCATTCCCCACTCCTTGTAGTCAACTGGCTGGTTCCACTTGCTCCAGCTGTGCTTGATTTCCACACGCGCAAAGGCTAGGGCATTCTCAAAGAGGCTAGCAGATTCATCCACTACCTTGTCCTTATAGCGGGCTGGTAGCTCCTCTGGATAACCAATATAAGGCTTGATGACATTGAGTTTGACGATGGCTTTTTCTCGAGTTTCAGGAGTCAGCCAGTCATTTTGGGCTAAACGTTCCTTATAAACATCAATCATGGTCACCACTTTTTTCTCTACGTCTGCCTTGGCTTCCGGAGAGAATTTTTCGTGGGCGTACCAAAGGCCCAGGGCTTGTTTGAATGGCCCTTGAGCTAAATGGTACGCAGCCTTGCGTTTATCTTGGGCTTCTGGAACTCCTGAAAGAGCACGGCCATAAGCACCTGACAAGATACGAATCTCATCTGTCAGATAACTAGTTGAAAGATTAACCACACTTAAGATCAAGGTTGCCTTGAGTAAAGGCCAAGCTTCTTCACTATAGAATTGCTCTGCTGCTTGCCAGAAACGTTCTTCATCTACAATGACCTTATCAGGTACTTGACCAAGAACAGCTTGGAAAAAGTCATCTAGAGGTAGAGCAGGGGCAAACTTTTTGAAATCTTCATAAGAATATGGATGGTAAAGTTTGGCATATTCTGAACTTTCTTCATTAGAGAGGACTACAGCTGCGATACGACGGTCCAATTCCAATCGTTTCTCTAATAAATCTTCGATTTCTTCATCTGAGAAGTTATAGGCTTTGAGGAGATTAGAAGTACTTTCTTTCCAAAGGTTCAATAATTCCTCACGCTGAGGATGGTCTTCCGCATAGTAGGTTGTATCAGGCAAGATAGTTCCTGGAGCACTAGCCCAAAGAACATTGGTTCTAGCATCCATAAAGTCTGGTGATACACCAAATGGAAGGAAGTTTGGTTTGCCAGCTAATTCAAACTCTGCTAGTTTACCTGCGAAATCCGCAAAACTCTCTAAATTCTGGTATTCCTTCAATAAAGGAAGAATTGGCTCGATTCCATCAGCTTCTCGCTTATCGAAATCTCTCACCATAGCGTGGTATTTGACAAAATTTGCCAAGATAGCATCTTCTGTAACATCTTCTCCAGCCAACCATTTGTCGGTTGTCGTTAGCATCAACTCTTCGATTTCTTCGTCGAGATCGATAAAACCACCTGTTCTCGATTTATCAGCTGGAATGACGGCAGTCTTTTCCCATTCACCATTTATAGCATCATAAAAATCATCTTGATAACGTGTCATCTTGTTCTCGCTTTCCTATTTTCACTTATTCCTAGCTTAGCAAAAATCCCTAGGGATTGCAATTAAAAATGCCGAGTTGACCTCTTATTTTAATCATTAATATTTTAAATTTTTACAAAAATTAACTTGACTTAAAAATAAAATTAAGGTATATTAAAAATTAGGAGGAATATAACTGTATGATACGTATCGAAAACCTCAGTGTCTCCTACAAAGAAACGTTGGCACTAAAGGATATTTCACTAGTGCTCCAAGGACCAACGATTACCGGAATTATTGGTCCAAACGGTGCTGGGAAATCAACACTATTAAAAGGTATGCTGGGAATTATCCCACATCAAGGTCAGGCATTTCTCGATGACAAGGAAGTTAAAAAATCCTTACATCGAATCGCCTATGTCGAACAAAAAATCAATATCGACTACAACTTTCCCATCAAGGTCAAGGAATGCGTCTCGTTAGGACTCTTTCCCTCTATCCCTCTCTTTCGAAGTTTAAAGGCTAAACATTGGAAGAAAGTGAAAGAAGCCCTTGAAATCGTCGGCCTAGCTGACTACGCAGAACGGCAAATCAGTCAACTGTCTGGAGGTCAATTCCAGCGGGTCTTGATTGCCAGATGTTTGGTGCAGGAAGCCGACTATATCCTCTTGGATGAACCCTTTGTTGGGATTGACTCTGTCAGTGAGGAAATCATCATGAATACGCTGAGAGATTTGAAAAAAGCTGGGAAGACGGTTCTGATCGTTCACCACGACCTCAGCAAGGTTCCCCACTACTTCGATCAAGTCTTGCTTGTCAATCGAGAAGTGATTGCCTTTGGTCCAACCAAAGAAACCTTTACCGAAGCCAATCTCAAAGAAGCTTACGGTAATCGACTCTTTTTCAATGGAGGTGATCTATGATTGCAGAATTTATCGATGGATTGCAAAAATTCCATTTCTTACAAAATGCCTTGATAACAGCCATTGTCATCGGGGTCGTAGCTGGAGCTGTAGGATGTTTCATTATTCTACGCGGGATGTCACTCATGGGAGATGCCATTTCACATGCTGTCTTACCAGGTGTAGCCCTCTCCTTTATCTTGGGAGTTGACTTCTTTATCGGAGCCATTGTCTTTGGATTGCTAGCTGCTATCATCATTACCTACATCAAGGGGAACTCGATTATCAAAAGCGATACCGCCATCGGCATTACCTTTTCTTCTTTCTTAGCCCTCGGTATCATCTTGATTAGTGTCGCTAAAAGTTCAACTGACCTTTTCCATATCCTTTTTGGTAATATTCTAGCCGTCCAAGATACGGATATGTTTATCACTATGGGCGTAGGGGCGGTCATTCTCTTGTTAATCTGGATTTTCTTCAAGCAACTCTTGATAACTTCCTTTGATGAACTTCTGGCTAAAGCCATGGGAATGCCTGTCAATTTCTATCACTACCTCCTCATGATACTCCTGACTCTCGTGTCTGTGACAGCCATGCAAAGTGTTGGAACTATCCTGATTGTAGCCATGCTGATTACCCCAGCTGCAACTGCTTATCTGTATGCTAATAGCCTGAAAAGTATGATTTTCCTTTCCTCAACCTTTGGAGCTACAGCTTCAGTTTTGGGACTCTTTATTGGCTATAGTTTAAACTTAGCAGCTGGTTCTAGCATCGTACTTACAGCTGCTAGCTTCTTCTTAATCAGTTTCTTTATCTCTCCTAAACAACGATATTTGAAACTGAAAAATAAACATTTGTTAAAATAAGGGGCAAAACCCCAATAAATTGGAGGATCTAATGAAAAAATTAGGTACATTACTCGTTCTCTTTCTTTCCGTTATTGCTCTTGTAGCATGTGCTAGCGGAAAAAAAGATGCAGCTTCTGGTCAAAAACTAAAAGTTGTTGCTACAAACTCAATCATCGCTGATATTACTAAAAATATTGCTGGTGACAAGATTGATCTTCACAGTATCGTTCCTGTTGGTCAAGACCCACACGAATACGAACCACTTCCTGAAGATGTCAAGAAAACTTCTCAAGCTGATTTGATTTTCTATAACGGGATCAACCTTGAAACAGGTGGCAATGCTTGGTTTACAAAATTGGTAGAAAATGCTAAGAAAACTGAAAACAAAGACTACTTTGCAGTCAGCGAAGGTGTTGATGTTATCTACCTTGAAGGTCAAAACGAAAAAGGCAAAGAAGACCCACACGCTTGGCTTAACCTTGAAAATGGGATGATTTTTGCTAAGAATATCGCAAAACAATTGAGCGCTAAAGACCCTAGCAACAAGGAATTCTACGAAAAAAATCTCAAAGAATATACTGATAAGCTAGACAAACTTGACAAGGAAGCTAAGGAGAAATTTAACAACATCCCTGCTGAGAAAAAACTCATTGTAACCAGCGAAGGATGCTTCAAATACTTCTCTAAAGCCTACGGCGTTCCAAGTGCCTATATCTGGGAAATCAATACTGAAGAAGAAGGAACTCCTGACCAAATCAAGACCTTGGTTGAAAAACTTCGCCAAACAAAAACTCCTTCCCTCTTTGTAGAATCAAGTGTGGATGACCGTCCAATGAAGACTGTTTCACAAGATACAAACATCCCAATCTACGCACAAATCTTTACTGACTCTATCGCAGAACAAGGTAAAGAAGGCGACAGCTACTACAACATGATGAAATACAACCTTGACAAGATTGCTGAAGGATTGGCAAAATAATACTCTTCGAAAATCTCTTCAAACCACGTCAGCGTCGCCTTGCCGTACTCAAGTACAGCCTGTGGCTAGCTTCCTAGTTTGTTCTTTGATTTTCATTGAGTATAAGCCTCTGAAAAACGTCATTCTCACATGAGCTGGCGTTTTTTCTATGCCCATATTTCCGGTCAAATCATTGGAAAATTCTGACTGTTTCAGCTAAAATGGAAGAAAAAAGATTGGAGTATCTTATGGTAACTTTTCTCGGAAATCCTGTGAGCTTTACAGGTAAACAACTACAAGTCGGCGACAAGGCACTTGATTTTTCTCTTACTGCAACTGATCTTTCTAAAAAATCTCTGGCTGATTTTGACGGTAAGAAAAAAGTCTTGAGTGTCGTGCCTTCTATCGATACAGGCATCTGCTCAACTCAAACGCGTCGTTTTAACGAAGAACTGGCTGGACTGGATAATACGGTCGTCGTGACTGTTTCCATGGACCTGCCTTTTGCCCAAAAACGTTGGTGTGGTGCTGAAGGTATTGAAAATGCCATCATGCTTTCAGACTACTTCGACCACTCCTTTGGACGCGATTATGCCCTCTTAATCAATGAATGGCATCTGCTTGCTCGAGCCGTATTTGTTCTCGATGCTGACAATATTATCCATTATGTTGAGTATGTGGACAATATCAACAGCGAACCAAACTTTGAAGCAGCCATTGAAGCAGCAAAGTCGCTTGACTAAAAGAAAGCCCACTTGTAACAAGACAGAAAGCTAGAGAAATCTAGCTTTTTTTGGTATACTAGATGGAGATAATAAACAAGGAAATGCGAATGACACCAAATAAAGAAGATTACTTAAAATGTATTTATGAGATTGGCATGGAAGTTCCTAAGATTACCAACAAGGAAATCGCTGCTCGGATGCAGGTATCACCTCCTGCGGTAACTGAGATGATCAAGCGCATGCAATCCGAAAACCTTATATTAAAAAATAAAGAAAATGGCTATATACTAACGGATATTGGTTTAAAGCTGGTCTCTGAGCTTTATCGTAAGCATCGACTGATAGAGGTCTTTCTAGTTCACCATCTAGACTATACCAGCAATCAGATTCACGATGAGGCTGAGGTATTAGAGCATACAGTGTCAGACCTTTTTGTGGAGCGACTGGAAACTATGTTAGGCTTTCCAAAGACCTGTCCCCATGGAGGAACCATTCCTGCTAAGGGTGAGCTTCTAGTTGAGGTTAATAACCTGCCACTTTCTGATATCAAAGAAGCAGGGACCTATCTACTAACTCGGGTTCACGATAGTTTTGAACTTCTCCAGTATTTGGAAAAACATAGCATCCATATTAGAGACCAACTCCAAGTCAAGCAGTTCGATGGCTTCTCTAATACCTTCACTCTGATTCACAACAATGAAGAACTCCAAGTCAGCCTCGAAATCGCAAAACAACTCTATGTTGAAAAAATGAACTAAAGTCTTTATCAGCAAAAAACCAAGCCCGCTAGCTTGGTTTTTCTTATCTATTTTTGGTGTCAAGAATGATTGTTACCGGTCCATCATTGACCAGTTCCACCTGCATATCTGCTCCGAAAATACCTGTTTTCACAGGAACTTCCTTGGCTAGTTCTCGGTTAAAATCTTGATAGAAATCCTCTGCAACATCAGGCTTAGCAGCACCTGTAAAAGCTGGGCGATTCCCTTTTTTGGTATCGGCAAAAAGAGTGAATTGAGAGATGGAGAGTATTTCTCCTTGGATATCCTTGACTGATAAATTCATCTTGCCTTCGGTATCTGAAAAGATACGCATATTGACAAGTTTTCTCACTGCATAATCCAAATCTTCTTTTTGATCCTCAGGGCCAACACCAACTAGGAGTAATAATCCCTGCTGGATTTGTCCATATACCTGACCTTCAATGCTAACTTGGGCTTTTTTGACCCTCTGAATAATGATTTTCATAATAGCCTTTCTAGATCTATCGCCCCAACTTAACCATTGGTCCGTTTAACAGAATAGACTTCTGGTACACTCTTAATCTTATCAACTACCGTTGTCAGAGTTGAAAGGTTAGAAATCCCAAATGAAACGTGAATATTCGCAAATTTCATATCTTTGGTAGGCTGGGCATTGACCGTTGAGATGTTTTTAGTTGTATTTGACAAGACCTGTAAAACATCGTTCAAAAGTCCAGTACGATTGAGACCGTAAATATCGATATGAGCCATATATTCCTTGCTTGAGAATTGATCTTCCCACTCAACATCTAATAGACGTTGTTCGTAGTTTTCCTGTGAACGAAGGTTCATACAGTCTACACGGTGGATGGCAACTCCGCGTCCTTTGGTAATATAGCCGACGATATCATCACCTGGAACAGGGTTACAACATTTGGCAATCCGGATCAAGAGTCCAGAAGCACCTTGGATGACTACTCCACCCTCATGCTTAACCTTAAGCGTATCCTTGTTCTCCACCTTGACTTCGCCACCCTTGACCAATTCTTCAGCCTCTGCCTTGGCCTTGGCACGCTCTTCTTCACGACGTTCCTTCTCCGTCAAACGGTTAAAGACAGTGATGGCTCCGATTTCTCCAAAACCAATGGCTGCGAAAAGGGCTTCTTCTGTTTTGTAACTAGTTTTTTGGAGGACTTCATCCATATGACGCTTGTCCATAAATTTATTAGCCACATAGCCATTCTCCTGGAATTGACTCATCAGCATTTCACGGCCCTTGTTGATGGACAATTCTTTGTCTTGGTTCTTAAAGAACTGACGAATCTTGTTCCGAGCTTTGCTGGTCTTGACCATGGTAAGCCAGTCACGACTTGGCCCAAAGGAATTTGGATTGGTGATGATTTCAACCTGGTCACCCGTTTTTAGCTTGGTAGTCAAGGGAACCATACGACCATTAACCTTGGCACCAGTCGCCTTTTCACCGATTTTGGTGTGAATCTCATAGGCAAAGTCAATCGGTCCAGAATCCTTTGGAAGAGAGCGAACGGCTCCGTCTGGAGTAAAGACGTAGATTTCTTCTGCTAGGTAATTCTCTTTAACCGTCTCTACGAAATCCTTGGCATCATCGGACTGGTCTTGAAGCTCCATCATCTCCTTGATCCAGTTCATACCGATAGCAGATTCCTTGCCATTAACCTGCCCCTTAATACCTTTTTTATAGGCCCAGTGAGCAGCAACCCCGTACTCAGCAACCTCATGCATTTCCTTGGTTCGAATCTGGAATTCAATAGGTCCCTTTGGTCCATAAACAGTTGTATGGATGGACTGGTAACCATTGGCCTTACGGTTGGCAATGTAGTCCTTAAAGCGTCCAGGCATTGGTTTCCAAAGCTCATGGACATATCCCAACATAGCATAGACATCACTTTGAGTATCTAGGATACAACGAATGGCAATCAAATCGTAGATCTCTTCAAAGCGTTTCTTCTTGTCCTGCATCTTACGATAAATCGAATAGATATGCTTGGGACGACCATAGATTTTTCCTGTAAGGTGGCGTTCTGATGAATATTCCTCAAGTTTTGTCACAACCTCATCTACCAAGGCTTCACGTTCTTGACGTTTTTCCTTCATCATGTGACTAATCTTGTAAAACTCAGTCGGATTTAAATAACGGAAGGATAGGTCTTCTAGTTCCCACTTAACACTTGAAATCCCTAAACGATGGGCAAGCGGAGCATAGATTTCCATGGTTTCTCTGGAAATTCGTTCCTGCTTATCTTTACGAAGGTGATTAAGGGTTCTCATGTTATGCAATCGGTCAGACAGTTTGACCAAGATAACACGGATATCCTCTGACATAGCCATGAGCATCTTGCGGTGGTTTTCAGCTAGCTGCTCCTCGATAGACTTATACTCAACCTTCCCTAATTTGGTAACCCCATCCACGATAATGCGAACATCGTGACCAAACTCTCTCTCTAAATCATCCAAAGTCGTTTCCGTATCTTCAACCACGTCATGCAAAAAACCACAGGCAACAGTGACAGCGTCTAGCTTGAGCTTAGCCAAAATACCTGCTACCTGAATAGGATGGATAATGTAGGGTTCGCCAGATTTACGATATTGACCACTATGGCATTCTACAGCGTAAACCAAGGCTTTATGTACAAAAGCCACATCTTCTTTCGATAAATATTTCTGTGTTAAAGCGACAACTTCATCGCCTGAATAAATTACTTCTTTGGGCATGCATACTCTCCAGTTCTTCCTACCATTTTAACACTTTTTTGACAATATGAAAACTAGAAAAGCCTAGTTCTGTAAGAGTTTGCTTATCTTAGCAAAAAAGCACTACTAGAAAAACTCTAGTAGTGCTGACACATTTAAAATCTATCTTAGTAAACTGTTCTTTCAGTTTCTACGTCGAAGAAGTGAGCTTTGTTCAAGTCAAATCCAAGTTCAACTGTTGCACCAGCTTGCAAGTAGTCACGAGCGTCAACTTTTGCAACGAACTCATCTTTACCAACTTGGCAGTATAGGTGAGATTCTGAACCAAGCAACTCTGATACAGAGATAGTTGCTTTCACAACTGATTCTGGGAATGTTTCAAGGAATGCAGGTTCTGCATTTACGTCTTCTGGACGGATACCGAAGATCAATTCTTTACCTTCGTAGCCTTTTTCACGAAGAACTTTCAAGGCACCTTCTGGAACTTTCAAGTTAAAGCCGTCAGCAACGATGTGGTCACCGTTCAATTTAACGTTGATAAAGTTCATAGCTGGGCTTCCGATAAATCCTGCTACGAATTTGTTAACTGGGTTTTTGTAAACTTCTTGAGGAGTACCGATTTGTTCAACACGTCCGATAGTACCTGTTCCAGCAGGGTTCTTAGTTGCTGACATGATAACGATACGGTCTGCAAGCGTCATCGCTTCTGTTTGGTCGTGAGTTACGTAGATAGTTGTAGCTCCGATACGACGGTGGATTTTAGCGATTTCAGCACGCATTGATACACGAAGTTTCGCATCCAAGTTTGACAAAGGCTCATCCATCAAGAATACTTTTGCATCACGGACGATCGCACGCCCCATGGCAACACGTTGACGTTGACCACCAGAAAGGTCAGCAGGTTTGCGTTCCAAGAATTCTTTCAATCCAAGGATTTCAGCTGCTTCTTGTACACGTTTGTCGATGTCTTCCTTGCTGTATTTACGCAATTTCAAACCGAAAGCCATGTTATCGTATACAGTCATGTGTGGGTAAAGAGCGTAGTTTTGGAATACCATGGCGATATCACGGTCTTTTGGAGCTACGTCGTTGACTACCACGCCATCGATAGATGCAGTACCTTCTGTGATGTCTTCAAGACCAGCAATCATACGGAGGGTAGTTGATTTACCACATCCTGAAGGTCCTACGAAAACGATAAACTCTTTATCTTTGATGTTCAAGTTGAAATCTTCAACTGAATAGTGTTCGCTGTTTGGATATTTTTTGTAAATATTTTTAAGATTTAATTCTACCATTGTGGAGAACTCCTTTTGTCATTTGATAGTTTTATTATAGATGAAAACGCTTAACTAATCTATGGCAAGTTGACCAAAAAAATAAAAAAGTTCTGTGCAACTTGCACAAAACTTTAGATTATATCTGGTAAAATCAACTGATAACACAAGGTTAGGTCAGTCAATTCTTTCAACTGAAGACCGGTCAATTCTTCCCATTTATCAATCTTGTACTGGAGAGAATTGCGATGCAGATAGAGTTGTTGAGCTGTTTTTGTAAGGACAGCACTGTTTTCCCACAGTGAAAGGATGATTTCCTGAATCTGATCCTGGTCCACAATCATCCGATGCAGATATTCCTTGATTACTCGGAGATCCACAATTCTTTCACCCATACTCCACAGATAAAGTTGAGAAAAGGTATGAACTCCTTGATGACCGTGACGCCACCAAATCTTAAAGAGTTCACGCTCTGCCTTAATCAAGTCCGCTAAGGTTTGGTAGGCATTCTGAGCCCAGACCTGCCCCAGCATAATCGATAGACGAACTCCAAAGTCATACTCTACCGCTTCGATAGTGTCTGTTAGGATAGAACGAACTGAAGAGTACTTGTCCTGTTGAAGAACAAAAATGTAATCCTGAGCCCCCACCTGAATCGTAGTCAAGTAATTTGGAAACAGGGTTCGCATCATCTCTAACCAAGAAGACAAATTCTCCTGTTGAAAATAGGATAGATGACAATAGACAAGTTGCAACTTTTTAAAGTTTTGCGGTGCCTGTCCCTTACCTTCGATCAGATAAGTATACCAAGGATTGAGGGAAATGGTTTGCTCCTGTTTGGTTAAAAGAGCTACCAGTTGTTTTTCACGCTCGCTAAGGCTAGCTTCCTCAAGCAAAAACCACTGATAATTTGACAGAGGTAGACTTAGATAACCCTCTTTATCAACTGGCTGATCTAAGATTTTACCGTCAGGAAACCAATCTAGTAGTTCTTTTGCAATCATGTGCTATTCCTCCACTTTTTGGATGCACCAAGAGATCAAAGCTTCTAATCGCTCCATATTTTCAGTCATATGGAGATAGCCCATGACCGCTTCAAAACCTGTAGACATACGGTAGGTAACAACATCCGCGTTCTTTGCCTTGGTATGACTATTGGTATTGCGACCACGTTTATAGATTTCTTCTTCCTTTTCCGTTAGGACTTCTTCTTCTAGCATGAGGGAAATCAAGCGTGCCTGAGCCTTGGCCGATACATACTTGGTTGCCTCTTGGTGGAGTTTATTGGGCTTGGTCATGCCTTTGAGAATGAGATGGCGACGAATATACATAGAGTACACCGCATCTCCTTCAAAGGCTAGAGCAATCCCGTTAATGAGATTGACATCAATCACGTGTCCACCTCACTCCATCCTTGGTATCCAGTAGCTTAATCCCTTGAGCAGCCAGTTGGTCACGGATTTGGTCAGCTGTCGCAAAATCACGATTGGCACGCGCTTCTTGGCGTTTTTGAATTAAGGCTTCGATCTCTTCATCCAAAACTTCCTCGACAAAAACAATACCAAAGACCTCTAACATAGCTGCAAGAGCTTCCTTAACCGTTGCATCATAGTTGCCTGAGTTGATCCACTTAGCCATTTCAAAGACAACGGTGATTCCGTTAGCTGTATTGAAATCTTCATCCATGGCCGCTACAAACTTATCTTTAAAATCTTGCAACTCTTGGGCATCCACATTCCCTATAAATGGTTGATCATAGGTGTTCTTCAAATACTTGAGATTTGTCTCCGCATCACGCACTGCTTTTTCCGTAAAATTGATAGGCTTACGGTAGTGCTGAGTCGCAAAGAAGAAACGCAAAACTTGACCGTCGATCGTTTCGAGGGCATCGTGTACCGTAATGAAGTTACCCAAAGACTTAGACATCTTGACATTGTCGATATTGACAAAACCATTGTGCATCCAGTAGTTGGCAAAGGTCTTTCCTGTTTTAGCTTCAGACTGGGCAATTTCGTTAGTATGGTGAGGAAACTCAAGATCAGCTCCACCACCGTGAATATCGATAGTATCACCCAAAATCTCCGTTGACATAACCGAACACTCGATATGCCAGCCTGGACGACCAGGACCCCAAGGGCTGTCCCAAGAAATCTCACCTGGTTTGGCTGCTTTCCAAAGAGCAAAATCTACCGGATTTTCCTTGCGAGCAGTTTCTTCATCTGTACGACCTGAAGCACCTAACTCCAAGTCTTCTAGGGTTTTATTGGCTAACTTAGCATAGTTGTGGGATTTTTCCACACGGAAATAGACATCGCCCTGACTCTCATAGGCATAGCCTTTTTCAATCAGGTCTTCCACAAAACGGATGATGTCAGCCATAAACTCGACTACTCGTGGATGACGGGTAGCAGGCTTGACGCCCAAGGCCGTCACATCCTCACGAAAGGCTGCGATATACTTATCCGCTACTTCCTGAGGAGTAATCCCTTCTTCCTTGGCACGGTTGATAATCTTATCATCCACATCGGTAAAGTTGGAAATATAGACAACTTCGTAGCCACGGTATTCGAAATAGCGACGAATAGTATCAAAAGCTACTGTCGAACGGGCATTCCCCACGTGGATATAATTGTATACAGTTGGCCCACAGACATACATCTTGACCGTCTTTTCGGTAATAGGCACAAAATTCCGCAAGCTGCGGGTCATGGTATCGTAAATTTTAATCATGCGGTCCACTCCCTTCTCTATTTCTGACTTTTTCGGCTGAAAACCAGCTCTGCAAAAGGACCAAATTGTCTGAGGCTATCCAGTTGGTAAAAGCGCTGCCCTTCCTCTTGGGTAAAGAGGGGAACCCCCTTTCCCAGGATAAGAGGCGCTATCTGAATAATGAGGTGGTCGAAAAGATCCGCATCCAAGAGCGGTCCTACCAAGGAATTACCACCAATCACAAAGACATTTTTGCCTTTGTCAATCTGGTGAACAAAGTCCACCACATCCCCAGCCACTGGCTGATAATTGCTGACAGGCAGGTGCCTAGCATGCGTAAAGACATAGTTTTCCGTAGCTTGATAAAAACTTTCTACATCTTGCAAATCTTGGATTTCCTCAAAGGTCCGCTTGCCCATGATGGTGATATCCATTTGCCTGTAAAAGTCATCATAGCCTGTATCCTCTACAGAACTAAGTTGATGCAGCCAGTCTATCCTGTGCTGGCTGTCTGCCAAGTAGCCATCCATGGTGATGCAGCCGTAAAAATATACTGCCATTCTTGTAGTTTCCTTTCTAGTTCTGCTTCTCCTTCACTTAGCGGGATAGACCCAGATGATTAGACCTAAGCTAATCAAAGTATTCAGCAAAATCCTTGCTGGACAAGAAAAATAAGCCAGACAACAGTAATTCCAATTCGTACCTATTAGTAGAGAGTAGTTTCAATCCAAATCTCTAGCAATAACTAGGGCAATCTCAAAGAAAGTCATAGCATCCGCTTTTCTATCCTCGCGTCTAGCATCCCATTCGTGATTGTGATGATCGACATAGTCAGCTGTGTAGAAAAATTGATAGACATTGGCTTGTCGATATTGGGCCCAGGCCATGATAGCTGAAGCTTCCATATCAACAACTCTAGCTCCTGCCGCTAGTCTTCGTTTGACTTTAGCAGCTGTCTCACGATAGAAGGCATCTGTGGTCCAAGACTTTGTTCGAATATGCTCAATACCAGCTTTATCCAAGGCTTTTTCCATAGTTAAGAGTAGAGATCGCTCATAAGCTATTTCATCACTTGCTGGAGCATAGTGATAACTAGTACCTTCATCACGTAAAGCCGAGCTTGGTAGGATAATCTTATCTGCTTGAATAGACTGGTCCAGAACTCCACAAGACCCTAAAACGATAAAGTTCTTAAATCCTCTTGCTTTGAGTTCTTCTAAGAGTCCAACAACCATTGGAGCTCCAATAAGAGCCATAGCAACTGCTACCTTACTCCCATCTTTTTCATAGATATACCATGGCAGTTTGCCACTTAGATTGGTAAGATAGCCACCTTCGTAGACACCATCTATCTGCTTTACTCGTTCAAGGATTTCTCCATTAAAAGACAAGATAATGGTATCACAAACTTCCCCACCACTAAGGAGGCTTCGATCAGTTGGCTCGATAACAGCAGGTACATTTTCAAATTCTTCTAATAGCATTTATTACTCTTTCGCATTCAGATAAACCACTTGGGTTTGTTTGACAAAGCCGATTTTTTCATACAAGCGCTTAGCACCTACGTTGCTATCCTCTACTGCAATCTGAAATTCCTTATCATTTTGCTCAATCAGTTGGTTGACGAGGGATTTTGCTAGATAGCTTCCGTAGCCTTGCCCACGTTCAAGCTCATCTATTGCTAAACCATAGAGGTAATTCGTATTACTCGATAAATCAACTGTACAAGTTCCAATAACCTGACCGTCTTTTAACAAAATATATAAGCGACTTTCTGGATTCTTCAGAGCTTCAGCGACATATCTATCCACAACTTCTTTAGATTCATGTTCCTCTGAAAATACCTGAAATTTTAACTGACTAATTTGATCCTGATAGGAACGATCTGCTAACAAAACGTCCAGATTGGAAAGTTTTGCTAACGGATAAGGTCTTCTATCCTTACCTAACCAGGTTTCTGTCTCTTCATCCTCGACCAATCCCCAGTTGTTGACAAAATCAGGATGGCGCTCTAGAAAAACACGCTCTGTCTGAAAAGTCACAGACTCAATTGGATAAGATGCCGTTTCTTTCTCAAAACTTCTATACAAAGCCCGCGCAATTCCTTGACGGCGATGATCTGGATGAACCAGTATCGTCACTTCCACATCTTGATCATCTGCATAAACCGTTAATAGGCCAACAAGTTCGCCTTTTTCGTAATAAAGGAAAAAGGCGGGCATGTTTGGGTCAAAATTAAGCATGTTAGAGAGATAGGGATCACGATAGGTACCGTCATAGTTTTGGCAACAGTTAATTAGTTTTTTCGCCTCAGATAACTCCTCTTTGCTTAACTTGTTTCTTGCTTGAATCATATAGGTATCCTCTACAAACCAGACGATCTGTGACTGGCTTCTCTAGCATGCTCAAGTTTATTGACGTAGTATTCACGTTTTTCTTCGACTTCGTGAATGGTTGGTTCATCCTTTTGTCCGTGAACACGGACAATTTTAGCAGGAATGCCGACAACCGTCACATCACTAGGAACATCTGCCACAACGACCGCAGCGGCACCGACTTTGGCATTTTCACCGATTTCTACAGGTCCAATGACTTGGGCATGAGCAGAGATGAGCGCTCCTTTACGAACAGTCGGATGGCGTTTACCACAATCCTTCCCTGTCCCACCAAGAGTAACCCCATGGTAGAGAAGAACACCTTTTTCAACGATAGCTGTCTCCCCAATCACAAGTCCTGCCCCATGGTCAATAAAGACACCTGATTCGATCTGAGCACCAGGGTGAATCTCTATCTGCGTCCAAAAACGCCAAAACTGGCTGTGCATACGAGCTAAAAGCTTAAAGCCATGTTCCCAGAGAAAATGAGAGAGACGGTGAGCAGCCAAGGCTTTCACACCAGGATAGGTCAAAAGAACCTCCAAAGTGGTGCGAGCCGCTGGATCATTTTCTTTTACGATATCAATGGTTTCACGCCACCATCCCATACATTTCTCCTTTCTTATTCTGAGTCTTTTGGTGTTTCTGTAGTTTCTTTCTTAGGTTTGTGGTCCTTGTGGTGGTGACGAGGACGATCGCCATGACGATGACCTTTATCCCCTTTTTCTTCTGAACGTTCAGGTTTTGGCGGACGTGGCAAGAGTGCCTTCATAGAAGCATCTACACGACCTTTTTCATCAATCTTAATAACTTTCACATCAACAAAATCACCAATTTGAACTAAATCTTCTACATTGTTAGTACGAGTCCAAGCCATTTCAGAGATGTGTACGAGGGCATCTGTCTTGTCAAAGAGGTTGACAAAGGCACCAAATTTCTCGATACGAACAACCTTGGCATGGTAGACTTCGTCCACTTTGGCTTCACGAACCAAACCAGCAATGATTTCTTTAGCACGGTTGATGGCATCTTGGTCGCTAGAGTAGATAGATACGTTACCTTCTTCGTCGATGTCAATCTTAACGCCTGTTTCAGCGATGATTTTGTCGATGGTTTCTCCACCCTTACCGATGACAATCTTGATCTTATCAACATCAATCTTGATGGTATCAATTTTCGGAGCTGTTGGAGCCAATTCTGGACGAACTTCTGGAATAGTTGCTTCGATCACATCAAGGATTTCAAAACGAGCTTTCTTGGCTTGAGCAAGAGCCTCCGTCAAGATTTCAGCAGTGATCCCTTGGATCTTGATATCCATCTGAAGGGCTGTAATACCGTCGCGAGTACCTGCAACCTTAAAGTCCATATCTCCAAAGTGGTCTTCCAAACCTTGGATATCTGTCAATACGGTGTAGTTATTTCCATCTGAGATGAGACCCATAGCAATCCCTGCTACTGGTGCCTTGATTGGCACACCACCAGCCATAAGGGCAAGAGTTCCCGCACAGATAGAGGCTTGAGATGAAGAACCGTTTGATTCCAAGACTTCTGCTACTAGGCGGATAGCGTATGGAAATTCTTCCAAGCTTGGCAATACTTGAGCAAGAGCACGCTCACCAAGAGCACCGTGACCAATTTCACGGCGACCTGGAGCACCGTAACGTCCAGTTTCCCCTACAGAATATTGTGGGAAGTTATAGTGGTGCATAAAGCGTTTCTTGTACTCTGGATCCAAACCATCGATGATTTGAGTTTCACCCATTGGCGCCAAAGTCAAGATAGAAAGAGCCTGAGTTTGTCCACGAGTAAAGAGACCTGAACCGTGCACGCGAGGAAGGAAGTCAACAACCGCATCCAAAGGACGGATTTCATCGACCTTACGACCATCAGGACGAACCTTGTCTTCTGTGATCAAACGGCGCACTTCTGCGTGTTCCATTTGTTCCAAGATTTCAGCTACATCACGCATGATACGGTCGAATTCTTCGTGGTCTGCATATTTTTCTTCGTAAACTGCCGTTACTTGATCTTTTACTGCTTGAGTCGCAGCTTCACGCGCCAATTTTTCTTCAACTTGAACAGCTTTTTGAAGGTCACTGTTGTAGGCTGCGATGATTTCAGCCTGCAATTCAGCATCTACATGAAGCAATTCTACTTCTGCTTTTTCTTTACCAACTGCCGCAACGATTTCTTCTTGGAAGGCAATCAATTCTTTAACGGCTTCGTGTCCTTTGAGAAGAGCTTCCAACATGATTTCTTCTGACAATTCTTTGGCACCAGACTCTACCATGTTGATAGCGTGCTTAGTACCAGCTACTGTCAATTCAAGGAGAGATTGCTCTGTTTGTTCTTGACTAGGGTTGATGATGATTTGACCATCTACATAGCCCACTTGGACACCAGCGATTGGACCGTCAAACGGAATATCTGAGATAGACAAGGCCAATGATGAACCAAACATAGCTGCCATTGGTGCAGATGCATTTTCATCGTAAGAAAGAACAGTATTGATGACTTGCACTTCATTACGGAAACCTTCCGCAAACATTGGACGGATTGGACGGTCAATCAAACGCGCTGTCAAAGTCGCATCTGTTGAAGGACGTCCTTCACGTTTCATGAAGCCACCAGGAAACTTCCCAGCTGCATACATTTTTTCTTCGTAGTTGACTTGAAGTGGGAAGAAATCCCCAGTTGCCATCTTCTTAGACATAACGGCAGCAGTCAAGACAGTTGATTCACCATAACGCACGACAACAGCACCATTTGCTTGCTTAGCAACCTGACCAGTCTCTACAATCAACTCACGACCCGCAAAAGTCGTTTGAAACACTTGTTTTGTCATTTTAATCCCCTTTGGATTGATAATATTATACGCCTTGCCTACAAAAATCAGGATACAAAGGGCGTTAAGAATCCCGTATGAAAATAGGAGATTGACGCAGTGTGCGATGCACACCAGGAAATCTATCTTTTTCACTAGGGATTTAGCCCGTGTTCAACTCCGAAATTACTTTAGTTCTGATTCTTTAACTTACATCTCTTTGATATAAGATTAAGACTGCTTAAATATCGTTTATACCCTCATCTTTGTATCAAGTACGTACAGAGTCTATTTTATCATATTTTTCTTAAAAAGTGCTGGCTTTTCTATTAAAAAGGAACCATTCCTCCATGAAAAGAGGAATGGTTTATTGTTTATGATCCTTGAGGTTGATGATTGAACAAGGCATGGGTTGCTTGATGGATGTATTGGGCAGTTTCTGCATTGTTCATAGTGTAGAGATGCACACCTGCAACGTCCTGAGTTACCAAGTCCACGATTTGGTCCACGGCATAGGCAAGTCCTGCTGCTCTGAGTGACTCAGGGTCATTCTCATACTTGTCTAAGATAGCTTTAAACTTACGTGGGAGATGGATATTCTCACAAGTCTTCAAAAGACGAAGAGCTTGGTTACGGTTGAGGATTGGCATGATACCCGCATGAATAGGCACATCAATTCCAGCCAAGGTACACTTGTCTTGGAAATCATAGAAACGCTCATTGTCAAAGAAGAGTTGCGTTACTAGACTAGAGCATCCTGCATCCACTTTTTTCTTAAGATTTTGGATATCTGAGATTTGGTTTGGCGAATCAGGGTGTCCTTCAGGATAACAAGCACCAATGATATCAAAGTGTGGGGCCTGCTCCTTGATAAACTCGATCAGGTCTGTCGCATAACGGAAATCCTTCTGTGGCTCAACACCTGGAATGATATCTCCACGAAGAGCCAAGATTTTCTGTACTCCAACCTTATCCAAATCTACAATTGTCTCAGCAACCTTATCTTTGGTCAAGTAAATAGCTGGCAAGTGAGCGATTGTCGGAATAGCCAAATCATTTTGGATATAGTCAGCCAAACGAACCGTCGTCTCTTTGATATTAAATTTATTATTGCTGGCAGTCACACTGATGAAGTGTGGAGCCAAGTCTTGCATGTTTTGCAGAGCTCCAATAATTTTATCATTGCCTACTGCTGGGTTTGGAGGGAAAACTTCAAATGAGAGGGACGGTGTTTGACGTGACATATGTATGAACCTTTTCTAGTTGATTTCTTACTGATCAACCATGTATGGAGAAATGTCTTTTCTTACAATTTCTCACGCGCAGCTTTAGCTGCTTCTACAAGGCGGATCAAGCTTTCTTTAGTTTCTGGAATACCACGTGTTTTCAAACCACAGTCAGGGTTGATCCAAACTTTTCTGCTTGGTACTTTAGCAAGAATCGCTTCGATGGTGTGGTCGATTTCGCCTTCATTAGGCACACGAGGTGAGTGGATATCGTAAACTCCAGGTCCAACTTCTGTTTGGAAGTTTTTCGCTTTGAGTTCGTCCAAGATTTCAAGGTTTGAACGGCTAGCCTCAAATGAGATAACGTCTGCATCCAAGTTGTCGATAGCTGGGATGATATCTGTAAATTCTGAGTAACACATGTGAGTGTGGATTTGTGTGTCTGGTGCTACTGTTGAGTGTACCAAGCGGAAGGCAGGAATTGCCCAGTCAAGGTAGTCTTCGTACCAGTCGCTACGACGGAGTGGCAATTTCTCACGAAGAGCAGCCTCGTCGATTTGGATGATTTTCACGCCTGCAGCTTCAAGGTCAAGAACTTCATCCTTGATTGCAAGAGCGATTTGAAGAGTAGAATCCTTGATAGAGATGTCTTCACGTGGGAATGACCAGTTAAGGATGGTAACAGGTCCAGTCAACATACCTTTAACAGGTTTGTCAGTACGACTTTGTGCATAGCTAGACCATTTAACAGTGATTGGGTTGAGACGAGTCACATCACCCCAGATGATCGGTGGTTTAACTCCACGCATACCGTATGATTGTACCCAACCGTTTTTAGAGAAGAGGTAACCTGACAAGTTTTGACCGAAGTACTCAACCATGTCGTTACGCTCGAATTCACCGTGTACAAGCACGTCAAATCCAACTTCTTCTTGCCATTTGATCCATTCGTCGATGGTTTCAGCAAGGAAGGCATCGTATTCTTCTTGTGACAATTCACCCTTACGGAAGGCCAAACGTTTAGCACGAACTTCTTTTGTTTGAGGGAATGAACCGATGGTTGTTGTTGGAAGAGCTGGAAGTTTGAAGGCATCTTCTTGGATAGCTTCACGTTCAGCAAAGGCTGGCAAACGAGTGTAGTCTGCATCTGTCAATCCTGCGATACGAGCACGAAGTTCCGCATTGACACCAACACGTTCAGTCGCAAAGAGTTCTTTGTTAGCAACAAGAGCTTGTTCACCTTGACCGTTGCGGATAGCATCCAAGTCACGGATCTCATCCAATTTTTCAACTGCGAAAGCAAAGTGGTTCAAGATTGCTGGTTCAAATTCTTCATTAGCAGTTGTAAATGGCACATGAAGGAGTGAGCATGAGCTTGTCAAGACAATGTTTTCAGCTGGAATTTGCTCAAGAACAGCCAAGCTCTTTTCGTAGTTGTTACGCCAAATATTTTTACCATTGACAATACCTGCGTAGAGAGTCTTATCAGCTGGGAAACCACCTTTAACGAGTTCAAGAGTTTTCTTACCTTCAACGAAGTCCAAACCAATGGCATCTACTGGCAAGTTTACAAGGTCAGCGTAGACGTCACGAACGTCACCGAAGTATGTTTGAAGCAAGACTTCAAGACCTTTTTTATCAGCTAAAAGCTTGTTGTAGAGGTTTAAGAAGAGGGCTTTTTCTTCAGCTGTCAAATCTTTGACAAGAGCCGCTTCGTCCAGTTGGATACGAGTCGCACCAAGTTCAGCCAATTTTGCAAAGACTTCTTGGTAAGCAGCTACAAAGCTATCTACAAAGTCTTCTGCTTTTACGCCTTCTTCAAAGTCTGATAATTGAAGGAAAGTGAATGGACCTACAAGGACTGGACGAGTGTTAAGACCAAGTTCTTTGGCTTCTTGGAACTCATCAAAGATCTTGTGTCCAGCCAATTTCACTTGAGTGTCTTTTTCAAACTTAGGAACGATGTAGTGGTAGTTGGTGTTGAACCATTTTTTCATCGGAAGGGCACGAACATCCCCTTTTTCTCCTTGGTAACCACGTCCCAAAGCAAAGTAGCGCTCAAGATCAGATAATTCTAAGTTTTGTACTGATGCAGGAACTACGTTGAAAAGGAAAGCAGCATCAAGGAAGTTGTCATAGTGAGAAAAGTCATTTGATGGGATTTCAGTAATACCTTTTTCTTTGACAATGTTCCAGTGTTTAGCACGCAAGTCTTTAGCAGCAGCCAAAAGTTCTTCTTCTGAGATTTCTTTTCTAAAGTATTTTTCAGTTGTAAATTTTAATTCGCGGAATTCACCCAAACGAGGGAAACCGATAATTGTAGTTGACATGTTTTGTCCTCCAAAAATTGTTGTTGAAACTATCTTAACAGAAAAGAAACTGTCTGTATAATTGTAAAAAATTAGGCTTTGATATAGTTTCAAACTATATCGATATTTCGAGCACAAAAAAAGATTTGAGACAAATACCTCAAATCCTTTGGTAGACAATGATTGATAGAGTTTTTAAATATCTACGTTTAGAACAAAAAATTAGTGAACCGAGAACTGACTATGGCTTGTTATTAGAAAAGACTATAGGTCAGTTTAATCAACTTTTTTCCTGTTCAAGTGGAACGACTGCTAGTGTCTTTCCTAAACTGGCTAAAACTTTTAAGACCGTATCCAACTGAGGGCTCGTCTTTCCTGTTTCCATCCTAGCTATGACAGGCTGGCTCACTCCACTAAGTTCTTCTAGCTTTTTTTGACTGATTCCTTGCTCATGTCTAGCCTCAATCAATTCACTCATGATTGCCACCCGCATATCACTTTCAAGGATTTCCTCCTTGGTGAAGAGTTGAGACCGGACATCCTTCCAATTACTCCCAATGGCACTATTTTTCATCACTTAACCCTCTTTCTTTTAAGTCCTTCAGTTCATGCTTGGCTTTTTTAAAATTATAACTTAAAAGTTATTAAAAGTAAATCCAAATATTCATAAAAAGAAGAGGCTGGGACAAAAGTCCTAGCCTCTCAATTTTCTATGGATTGTCGAGCAAGGCGCAGTGGTTGAGTGGACTCTACTACGCTGATTTCATCAGCTTTTACAGCCCTACTCAACTGTGCGGAGGTGGGACGACGAAATCGAATTCTAACGAATTACCGATTTCTGTCCCACTCTCTCATTTTTATCATTCGAAAAATTTACGAAAAGAGTTAACCATTGGAGATAATCCTTACTATTACTCCAGCTCTATCCCCTTATCACGGAGATTAGCCAGACACTCCTCATAGTAGGCAGAGTCGTGTTCGCTATAGATAGGACTTTTCAGCCTCTCCTCTGTTAAATTTTCATAAGGAGGGCAGGTCTTGCCACGGTAGTTCTTATCCAGCCACTCTGGACTGACATTGTAGCCACGACGCGCCATCTCCCCCATGATCAAGTCATGATAGGCATAGAGACGATAGGGCGAGTGGGTAAAGACATAGTCAACTGTCGCATGCTTTCTGCCCCAGCCATTGCCACGCAGAGCGCAACACTCTCGATGTTGCCCCAAGAGCTGAGGACGGGGCAGTTGTGGGATCAAAGACTCATGCCAAAGTCTCATGGGAGTCTCCTTTCAACAAGGTAGAATGTTGCAGATAAGCATTTGGGTATCGTTCAAGCAAGTCTCGAGTCTTAGCAATCAAGTCTTCCTTAGAAGCCTGACCAAAGCGGTAGCGATCCAACAAGAGCATGTAATCCTTGCACTCAGCATCTGTCGCTTTCTTTTTGAAATAGCCCCAAATATGCTGGAAGGCATTGCAAACCTGACCCCTGTGTTCTGGAATCTGGCAGGCACGGTCAATCATCTCTTGAACCTGACTCACTTCCACCACTTCTTGCTTGAGATACTGGCGAATATCCTTGTAAATATTGCTAGAATGACTCAAAACAAGGTATTTGTTTTCTGCCCAGAGTTGCTGACAAAGGGCACGTTGGTTGTTATTTTCCATATTTCTCCTAACCTTCTACTAGTTCCCAGGAAATACGGAAACAAAGTTATATCTATAAAATGAGCGAATTATGAGCGAATTGATTACGCCTATCACCCTTTAAATTCCTTCAAGAACTGTTTTAGTTCGGCATCGGCTTCTGGTGTTGTTCCGTGGAGTTGACCGAGCATTTCAAGCAATGAAGCTGTTTGGTTTTCGATTGCTTCATTTCTCTTGTTAATCTTGCTGACGATGTCTGTCAGTGGCTCGACTTCTTCTTCCTCAAAGGTATCTACATAGCGAGGGATATTAAGGTTGTAGTCATTTTCGACGATTTCTTCATAACTTGCCAGATGGGCAAACTTATCAATCTCTTCACGAGACTTGTAGGCTTCCAGAATCTTCTCGATATGAACATCCGTCATGATATTCTGATTTTTCCCCTTATCAAACTCCTTAGAAGCATCGATAAAGTAAACATCACGATTGGTACGGTTCTTCTTGAGAATGATGACCGTGGTCGGAATGCTGGTATTAAAGAAGATATTTGCAGGTAAACCGATAACCGTATCAATAGCTCCTTCTTCTAGCAAGGCCTTGCGAATGGTTCCCTCCGCATTACCACGGAAGAGAACACCATGGGGAAGAACGATAGCCATGACCCCATTATCCTGCTTGAGGTGGTAATATCCATGCAAGAGGAAGGCAAAGTCAGCCTTGGACTGGGGCGCCAGTTTCCCAAAAGGAGAGAAACGAGGGTCCGCCATAAAACCAGAGCTTGCTGACCACTTGGCAGAGTAGGGAGGGTTCATGAGAACACCATCAAAGTTAGTCGGTTCTTGAGTCGGCCAGTCTTCATCCAAGGTATCGGCATTGTGGAGAAATTGATTCTCAACTGGAACCCCGTGTAGAATCATGTTCATCCGAGCCAAGTTATAAGTGGAGGTATTGAGCTCCTGACCAAAGTAGACCACCGTTTGCGGTTTATGAGAGTATTTCTTGGCATTGAGCAAGAGAGAGCCAGAACCCATGGTCGCATCATAGATGGTAAAACCTTGCTGATCCTCACGACCTAAAAAAGCAATCTGAGTCATGAGCTTGGCAACAGGCTGAGGTGTATAAAACTCACCAGCTTTCTTACCCGAGTCAGTCGCAAACTGTCCAATCAGATACTCATAGGCATCCCCAAGCATATCACCAGCATGATCAGCCACATCTAGCACAGCCAACTCCTTCATGACTGCTGCCACTGTTTGATTTTGCTTTTGCGGAGTTGCCCCTAACTTTTTAGAGTAGAGGTCGATATCTTCAAAGAGATTTTCATAGAGGTCGTCGCTTTGCTCGATATCACGAAAACCTTGAGCTAGATCTTCCAGCTGGAAAGTCCCCTCATTGACCCTTGCTACTAGAGCGGTAAAAGTCAGGTCTGGCTTGATACTATAGTTGAGCTCGTCGCTCATAACTGATAACAGGTCCTCATGGGTATCCGCATCCTCGTAGTAGTTGCGATAAACCTCAAGGGCATCCTCAAGACTATCTGTCCCTTCTTCCATGGTCTCAGCTACGAAAAAGAGCATCTTGTCTGACAGATACTTATAAAAGACCATGCCCAAGAGATAGGACTTATAGTCATTAGCATCCATCTTAGAGCGGAGAACATCCGCTGAGTTCCACAGGGCTTGATAGAGCGACTGGGAAGTTTGTGTTGTTTCCATAGTGTTTCTTTCTAAGTTTTGCAATTAATTTTTTTAAATAAGCAATCATTTATAACATATCACTTCATTCTCAATCGTTCGAATCAAATCTAAAGGAATAGAAGAAACTGGAAGTTGATAAACGATATTTTTTCGAGGGTTATAAAATCCAAGATTTTCGATAGAAAGGAAGTCAGGGTCAAAGGAATGTAAACCCATGATATAGTATACAAGGACTTGTAGTGTATGGTCTTTATTAGGAGCTGTTTTAGTCACCTTAAAATCCCATAATGTATCCTTGGTTAGAAAATCTCCATCCCCCTTATCAATCGTATCTGTATAGCCTCCCAAAAAGTTAAAGCCATCTTTTACTAAAGGACCATAGAGGTCGAAAAAGCAAAGACTTCGTTCCACCATGATGCGAATATTTTCTATCGTTTCGGCATCCACTGTAATTTCCTCAAAAGGCTTATAATACTGTTTCCCCGCACGAAAAACGACATCAAAAGAAACCAAACGACAAGCACTTTCTATCGATAAATCGTCCAATCCTGTCACCAAATCGAGCAGTGCTTCTGCTAGGTCTCCCATACCCACCATCTGAGCTCCCAAGAGAGATATTCTGAAAGCATCACGGGCTTCTGCCCCTTTCATAAATCGAGTTAAGTAGTCCACACAAATCCCCACTAAACTAGGAGACACAGACTCTACCGGATGCAGAACTCTGTGATCTTCGAACTGCTCTACTGAAAATAACTTGATGGGCAGGTAGCCTCCTCGAGGTTGGTTAATTTCTTTTATACGTTGTGTTACAGATACCATGAGTTCTCCCTTTAATTATATAAAATACGTAATACCCAGTAATGTTTAGTTCACGCTTATCCAAATTTGAAAATGACTCAATTCATTTTTTCTTTGCTCTCAGTTTTCTTGTGCCTGCTTCAACTTTATCAGCATTTTTCTTATTTTCCAATTTTTCATTAAATACTGTTTTATCAATAATTGTCTTGATTAAATTATCAAGTTCCGTATTTTCCGAGTAATCTGCTGGTACAAAGTAATCAATACGACTATCACGAGTCATTTTGTGAACTTTAGTTCTGTCATTCGTTTTTGGATTGAATACACCAATAGAATAGCCTCCTCGCATTTTAACTAATTTCATGCAGGGGATATCAGTATCACTATCACCCAGATAAATCATATTTCTAAAAGGAACTCGTAAATCACTCTCTGGGAAAAATTCATTGACTGCAGAGTCATTCACATCCAGAACACCTTTGGTGATTCGAAATAGGAATTGCGTCTTATTGGTATAATTCACTACTTGAGCTGGCCAGACTGCAACCCCATTTTCATCACAATAAAAAGAAGTCGCATAAATTTTCTTAAAGGCCCCCTTTTTAGCTATAGAAGTACCTTCTATCATCTCTTTCAACCCCGATGAAATAATATAGTGCTCAACAGTAACACCTCGTTCTTCCCCATACTTTCTAATTCGTTCAAACCAGCCTTCAACTCCATCGAATAATTCTACTTCTGAGCCAAACCTAGCTAGTTCAGTTTTTGTAAATAAAACTTTTCCTGCAGATTCTGTTTTCATAGTATACATATAGGCTAGATTTTGGTCCATATCATTTTTATGAGCAAAACCATTTGACTTCTTCCAAAACTCTCCAATTTCATACCCTAGCTTCTGGATAAACCCTTGAGCTTGCATATCATCAGGAGACAGAGTTTTATCGAAATCATAGCATATAGCTACTACAGGTTTTTCTTCTTTCTTTAGAGTTTCTGATTTTACTTTTGACATTTTACTGCACTCCTTTTATATAAACATATCCTGCAAGAGTTTCTTTTTCAAAGTTTCTAGCTGAGAAATTTTTTCTTGATGAGAGTTGATGAGGTTATCAAGATTAGAGAAATAGGAGCCGATGGCTTGTTGTTCTTCCATACAAGGAACTAATATCTTTTGATTTTTTACAATATCACTATTGAGATTAACTTGACTTCCTGGTTGACCGTATCGATTCCATTTTTCTCTATACATTTCTAGCCATTGAAACATAAATTCTCTATCAAATTTTGGATTCATAAAAATTAAAAATCCATCATGTACGCCAGTTTTAACGTAGTTAACAACGGGCTTTCCAACAGTGGCAGCAATACTAAGTAATAAATGAGGTTCCGTCAGAACTCTTGTTTTTTCTTGACCTAATTTTGATATTTTTTGTTCCAAACTATGAATTCTGCCATTCTGACTTGTCACATCAGAGATACGTAACCAGCCAATTTCTGAATTTGGATCAAACCATTTTGGATCTTGTATTGGTCTCGGAGAAGCACCTCGAACAATATCAGCTAGCTCCCCAATATACTTTTCTTCCCACTCACCTTCAAATCCATCCAAACGAATCTCAGGTACCGTCTGTCCAGTTTTTGGAAACATCTTAGAAAGCATGGTAACCTTGAGAGATTGGTAGTTGGCAAGATTGTCCTTGTAACTAGTAAGAAGTTCGTCGAGGGTGCGGAAGAGAGAACCGATGGTGGATTGTTCATCAATTTCAGGATGATACACTTTGTAGTTCCCAAGTTGAGGAGCTGTTAGTTGAGGAACACCCGTAGACTCATTTAAAATTCTCATTGAATTAATCTGATTTTCAAGATAATCAACATCAATATTTTCCGATTGAAGAGTCAGAAGTCTAACAACCGGAGTAAAATTTTCATGTCGAGCTACTGCATATCCAACATCTCCGCGACCTGTAACAGTCACTGCCGGAGCTTTCACTTTATAATCGTCATAAAACCCAACGATTCCTTTGTTTGTCAAAGCATTTGCAATAACGGGATATTGCCCACTTTCTTTCAATTTTACTTTATCTACATCACCACCAGCAGATATTTTGACTATATCTGCAATTCTTTTTTCTACCCAAAAAGCTTCAAAATTGTTAAACCTAATTTTTGGAATTTTAAAATTATTCATTAGAATTTTCCATTCTATATTCATTTGCATACTTAATTACTAAATAGTGATTATCTAATCTTGCCTTCTCTATAATATATTCTTTATAATCACCATTTGAAATAATTTTATCTCTATTTTTTACAATAACTAGCTTTATATCAGAGTTAGAATTATCCATCATATTCGATAGTTGATTTAATATAATCTGATTAACTATTTCATATTTAGTTAGTTTAATCAACAAATCTGTTGCATTCATCTTAATATTTCTAGAATAATGTTTGGTCATGTTTAAACAAAAATAAGTACAAAACATAATAAATTCACCATTTGGAGAAAATTTATCAAACTCGAAGATTGTTTGCAAAAATGATATTACTCTCTTAATTTCAAATATATTTTCATCAGATAGTTTGAGTATATCGTTAATAACAAGATTATAATTACCATCAAAAATACTTTTCATTACATTCAGTTGAATAGATAAAATAATTGGATTTTCGTCAATTAAATCACTATGTACTAGTAATGTATTTTTACTTGATTGAAATACATCTGCTAGTTTTTCCCAATTATAGTCATGAGTCTGAGAAAAATAGATTTGAAATAAAAGGTTAAATGAAGAATATTTATCACTTAATATTTGATTATCTGAAATAATAGTCTGCTTACAAACATCAATAAGTCTATTAAAAATCTCTTCAGATAATTTTACATTATCTATCTTAATAATATTAAATATTGTTTGGAAATTATTTACTTCCGAAAACGTAAATATCCCATTTTCTCCTTGAGTTCTATTATAGTTGATTATGTCCTCAATATATTTATCAATATATTTTTCAGGAACAATACTGTGTTCCAGTTCAAGCCTGATTTTCTCCATTAATACAGAATTATTCTCTTTAATATACTTTAATAAATCGGTATTATCAATAGCAGAATTTCTTACAAAATTAATCAAAGCATTACTATAACTTCCATATGCATCTAATTGATATTCATTATTTTTAAATATAAAATAATTTCCAACTTTTTTCTGAGTTTGGTTTGTTAGCCAACGATAGTCCATTCTACATAATAGAGAAAATGCGCTATCATAAAACCGAATTAGTTTTTTTTCAAAAATTATGTTTAAGATTATAATAGTATCTTCATAATTAAAACGTGTTATTACTTTTTTTAAAGCATCAAAAATTGGCTTTTCCAAATTCAACTCGCGATTATCTTGATTCAACCATTTTATGACCTCTCCTTTAAATTCCATAAGAAACGAAACAATTATAGAATCATTTATATAGTCTGAAAAATGGTGTAACAAATAACATTGAGAACGCAAACGATTATTAAAAAATTCAATATTACGAATCAATCTTATAGTATACTCAATCTCTTCTGAACTAATGGTTCCTATTATCTGTTTAGATTTAAGCAAGAAATTCGCTAGTTCTTTGTCCGAAGAAGTTACTGCTAAGACAAATAATTCTTTTTTAAATTCATAACCATCATACATTTCGGCAAGTGTTCTTAATAGCACTTTCATCAAATTTTTTGCATGTTGTATATGAGTAATAGAGGCATAACCCAATGATAATATAAATGATTCCGATATCCATTGAAATAGTCCAATATTACATAGATTATAACTCTTTACAGATTCTGAATATAAATTATCTGCTTGAAATTTGTCTATTTGCTCAAAAAACATTTTCTCTCTTCTATCTAACAATGGAAAGTAAAGAGGCTCTTTTGATTTATTTATATATTCCTGACCAGTATTTGAAACTGGCCATCTATTTTCATAATTCCCTTTCTCATTTTGAACATTTCTTAAATCTATTGCTATATTGTTAACTATCCATTTTGGAATATTTACATCGTCAGTTGCTTTCACTAAACTATCAGATAGAATGGATATTGCACCATTTAAATCACCCCTAAAATATAGTTTTAAAGCATTGAATCTTTGAGTTAGGATTTCTTTTAATTCCTCTTCAGTTTTTGAAACAAAATACTCCTCTAGAATATCAAAATTAATTTCTAAGAATTTATGTTTATTAAAAACAAATTGGAAAAACTTTATTATCTCCTGCTCAATGTTTGATATTTTATTTTCATCTTGTGATAAGTTCAACTGAAACACTTTGAAAAGATATTCACATAACACTTTTGATTCTTTTGAAATATCAAGAATTGTTGAAGAATACTTATCTGTATTGATGTCAGAAATTTTGTAATCAACAGTATCACTATTTTTATTACGATAATAAAAAATAATATCTCCAACAATTGATTCAATTACTGTTTCAGGGATCTGATCAAACACAGGTACTTCTGAATATTTTACTTTGGCATAAAGATCTTCCTGTAATTGAGTCTTTTCACTAGAATTTTCAGTACAAAAGAAATATAAACATTTTTTATTATGCTTCTTTGCAGTGTCAATTTCCTTCAAAACCGAAGGACTAATTCCATCTTCATTATCAATGATAATCAAGCATACGTCACAAGACTTTACATGATTTACATAAAATTCCTCCGATTTAACACTACGACTTCCTTCTTCTTCATAACAAATTGAATTCATTAAAGGCGAATCATTAATGAGTTTAGAGAGCCTTTTACGCATCTCTCTATACTTCCCATCGCATTTAGAACTAATAAAAACTATAATCGGATCTTTTACCTTATTCGTATTCATCTCTCACCTAAATTATAATATAGAAATTGTATCTCCATCTTCCTTTCGGATCACGATTTCGACATCAGATGTTAATTTTGTTTTACGTAGCATGAAGTATTTAACCATAAATTCTAATTGTTGCTGATGATTATAATTTAGTTTTGACAAACCAGAACCAATCAAGGGTAGATATATTGGATTACCATTAGAATTCCTAAAACAATTATCAACTATTGCATTCAAAACTATAAGGTAGTCTTGATCACTAGTTTTAGCATTCTTATTATTTTCTATAATAGATAATGCTATAAAATGATATCTAACGTTACCAATATCCACAAAAGCAGTACTTCCGATAGGGTACCTTTTATAATTTCCTACTGATTTTCCACCTTGTTTTACATCATTACTAATACTTAATGATGATATATTCTGCTCTCTCAAACTACGCTTAATCTTCTTATCGAGAACTGACTGTGATACTAAATTATTATCGTATAAAAATTTAATAACTTGCCCATGAAGTGAATTGGCAGAAATAACTGAATCATCTATTTTTGTATCAAAACAACTATTTACAGGAACTATTAAATTAACTTTACTAGCGCCAATGTAATCTAGTATATTTCCATATGTCCCTGAAACTACAAACCTATTATATTTAAAATATATTACTCTCCTTTTGAAATAGTAATATAAAAATGCACAAACAAAGCTTAATGTATATAATACAAGAAAAGTTATTATAACTTTAATTATATGGCTTATTAGATTATTACTTTCATAAATATCACTGATATTTATAAAAGTCGCCAATAATGATAACAAGGATAAAAAACTAAAAAAATACTTGCACGATAATTTTAATGATTTTTTTATCAAATGTATTTTACTTCCCTTCTCCTACCTCCCAACTCTCAACGGCTCAATCACTTCTTCGATCAGTTGGGTATAGGCTTCTTTGATTTGTTTTTTATAGAGGAGTGGGTTGAGGGCATCTGACACCTCAACTTTGTAGTCCTTGTAGCGCTGACTCTTAGTCAGTTGACTTTCTCCTAGTTGTTTTTTCGCTCCCTTGCGGTAGTGATTGACATAGTAGCGGAGTTCATCTTCACCGACATACCAGTTCTTACTAAAGTCTCGGATATGTTGCTGGATGACTGCTTCAATCATCTGGTCAAGGATATTGGCGATGGATTGACCTCTGTAGCGGTCAGGATTTGCCTGTACTTCTTGCCAAAGCTCTGAGATAATCTGGGCAAGGTTTGGATTGGTCTTCTCCAGACTTTGGATATAGGTATCCACTGCTTCTCTGTCCTGTGCACTGAGACTCTTTTCCTGGCTTTGCTCTTGCTCGATCAGGCTTTGGATCAGGGTCAGTATATAGGCATAGTTAATCTCATCGACTTGGATAGACTCCAGTTCGTAGTGGATATCCAGTGGCTCCCCATCCTCATCACCATCTTCTGAACGACTTTTAAGTTCGGCAAGGATATTTTGATAGAAGCCTAGATAGTTTTCCAATTCTTTTGCAGTTAGTCCAGTCTCTGCATAGATTTCTTCCTCGTCATACTCTTTATAAACTCGGATAGAAGCCAAGTATTTATCAAAGGATTGATAAGCCTTGGCTAGTTTTCTCAATTCAGGTGTTGAGATTTGATCGATTTGGAGTCCTTCTTCGGGGTCATCGGTGATTAGATTTTGGAAGTCGCTACAACTTCTCAAAAAGTTTCTCTTTTCTTCTTCCCAGCTAGGTGCTAGGACATCATTTTCTCCACCATTTGAGTAGAGTTTGAGGGCATTATCCACTGCTTCCTTAAAGGTTAGAGGCTTTTGGAAGGTGATGATATGACCATAGGTCTTACTAGAATCAAAGATACGATTGGTACGACTAAAGGCCTGAATCAAATCCTGCGGTTGCATTGGTTTACGATCGATAAAGAAGGTCGATAAACAAGGGGCATCAAATCCAGTTAAGAGACGATTGACCACGATAACCAAGTCCAACTGCTCATTGCGATAGAGATACTTGTCCTGTTTTCGGGCTAGACGGTTATTGACATCGATATTAAAGCCACGAAGATCCGCCATAGTAAAGTGAGTATCAAACTCTTGGTTATAGTCTAGCAAGACCTGTTTCATGTGGTCTTGGTTGGCTCTTGAGTCTTCTTCATTTTCAGTGACAGAGTAGGTAATGGTAAATTTCGGAAAGTCTGGAAGGACCATCTTGACTCTCTCTGATACCTTGACCCGTGTTTGACCAGCCTTGACCCTTTTGAGAAGGTCATAGTAGGCTTGAGCTTGAGGGATAGACTTGACCGTCAGGATGGCATTGTAGGTATTGCCGACTCCTTTTTGAAAGCCTAGTTGTTGGCGGGATTTATTGATAATGGCATCCAAGACTTCCAGCATGTGCTCCTCATTCTCATAGACAGTATCTGGTATTTCATTTTCAGACTGGTCTGTGATGAGTGTATTGCGATAATCCACCTTAAAGCCTAAGACAGCTCCGTCATGGATGGCTTCCTTGACTGTATACTCATGGAGACGGTCTCCATACTGTTGCTGGGTGGTTTGGGCTAGGTCGCCGACTTGCTGGCGTTTATTTTCCTTAAAGATGGGGGTGCCTGTAAAACCATACCATAGTGACTGAGGGAAAAAAGTTTTAATGTCTTTTTGTGTTTGTGGCGTCACGGCACGGTGGCATTCATCTACAACAAAGGCCACTCGGAGTCCCTTGATTTTGTCCGCATCTCGTTGGTAAAGACCTTGGTCAAACTTGCGCATCATGGTGGTGATTTTCTGGATGGTTGTCACCACGACACGTTTATCATTACTTCCTAGTCGCTTGACCAAATCATGTGTATTGTCCGTCTCATCGATATCGATGACATCATTGGTCGCATATGAGAGGAAGGATGATGTGGTTTGTTGGTCCAAGTCCCTGCGGTCAACTACAAAAATCGTCTTTTGGATGGAAGGAATCTGAAGGAGGTTCCTCGCTACCTTATAAGAAGTCAAGGTCTTCCCTGAACCTGTTGTATGCCAAACATAGCCTGATGCTTGCTGGCGAGAGGCTTCTTGCACCGCTTCGATAGCATGGATCTGGTAGGGGCGCAAGAGGATGAGAGATTTCTTGCTATCATCAATGACCGAATACTGCATGACCATCTGGTGCGCACGAGGGATAGAAAGGACTTCGTGGGCAAAGCTAGTCAAGTTTGTCACAGGATGATTGTCCTTATCCACCCACTTAGTTAGAAATTGCTTGTTGAGTTTATTTTCACGAGCTGCAGCGATATAGCGAGTGTCTACCTTATTGGTCACAACAAACATCTGCAAGCTAGAGTAGATACCACGGAATTTCCCTTCACGGTCATATTTTTTAATCTGATGAAAGGCATCGATAAATGCTGCTTGGGAACTCTTGAGCTCAATTTGAATCATGGGTAAGCCGTTAATGAGAAGAGTAACATCCAATCTACGGTCTTGGTCCAGAGGGTTTACTTTTTCTCTCTGGACTTGATTGACAACTTCGTAGCTAGACTTTCCTGCTGCGATATTGTCACGCCAAATGACTGACAAACGGATGGTACCTAGGCTCGCATCCTCTCTTTGAACCTCGACTTTGGCAATGCCATTTTCTCCGACCAACCACTTGGCAGCATCATAGTAGCTGACAAAGTTGAGTTGGTTCTGAATCTGGCGTTTTTCCTGTTCAGTCAAGGGATGGTCTGCTAGCAGAGCAACGTTGTTTTGGGCTAGTTTCTCAAAGAAATTGTCCCATAGTTGTTCTTCTGTTTTTAGGTCTTCTCTATAAGTCCATTGGCTTTCACCAGTTACCAACTGGTTTATCAGTTGTTTTTCTATTTCCAGTTCTGGTTTTACCTGCATCTATATTTCTCCTTCAGGGACAACATTCTTGCTATTATTATATCATAGTCCTAGTAGAAAACGCTCGCTTCTCCCTACTTCAAAGCACTCTTAACCTTCTTCTTGGTGATGAGGCGGTCATTTTTGTTGACTAGAGATTTGAGTCGGGCTTCGAGTAAGACTTTTCTGCCTGCTTCGTTGCGGGTGTAGACTAGCTGGTAATCACCTAGCTGAGGGGCGACTGCGTCTAGAAAGAGCTGTGCTTCTTCCTTACGCTTTTCAAAGAGGCTAGGAACTACAAAATACTTGGATTGACCTGCTGGTGCTTTTTTTGCTACTAAGAGGTAGCGTTGATTGTCCACGGGAGCAAAGAATTCACCCAAGGTCTGAGAAAAGAGTTCCTTGTCTCGCATACTGCCACCCTTAAGATAGGCAAAAATGCAATAGCTATCCTTATCTTCTTCCACCTGCACGCGCGACTGATCATCGGAAAGATGCCCCATCTTTAGCATGGCATTACGAATACCTTCACCCACCTGACGTAGACGTACATAAGGACTCTTGTAAAAGAAATAACGGACCAGAGCAATAGTAAGCAAGATAAGACTAATAGCCGTTAACCAAGCCAGACGAATACCATTTGTTCTAAAGAGATAGATGAGGAGATTAACTGCAATCAATAAGAAAGAATAGCGAACCCACTTTTCAGCATCAACCAGTGTCAAGAGAGGGATTTGCTTGCGATCGGTTGCTACCTCATTGACAATCTCCAGTTTATCCGCAACTACTAACGCCTCCTGCCATTTTTTGCGAAAGGAGCTACGATCCTTGGACAATTCCTTGATTTTCTGATTATAGGCCTGAATCTTACTTTTCTTAAAAGGAGCTTTAGGAAAGTCCAAGCGATCCAGACCTGTCTCGATGGTATCCTCCTTATAGGATAAACCTAGAAAGTGCTCCATCCGACGACTTAGATTGAGTAAATCTTGATAGGGATTATCCTTATCTACCTCCTCTTCATTTTCCTTTTCCCGCAAGAAAAGATTTTTGGTATAGGGTTTGATAGCGACTAGATGCCAGATATTGCTGGTCTTTTCTGGATGGCCTGGCCAGACACGAATGGCACGCCCTCGCATCTGATTACTGAGCATAAAGCTCCCCACAAAACTACCCAAGATCAGAGAATTAACACAAGGCGCATCCCATCCTTCACCTAAGAGAGACTTGGTCCCGATCAAGACCTGGATGGCCCCCCTTTGAAAGAGCTCAGTTACGGCTCCTACCATACCTTTACAGGTTGAGGGAAAACCTACCTGAAGATAGCCATCTTGATCTAGTTGACCAATGGCTGAGAAGGTCAAAGTGACTGTTGGCAAGAGTGCTTGGAGCTCCTCCCTGACACTAGTTGGCACGATAACCACACTTCCCGAAAGCACTGCTAGGGGAACAGAAATCCCCTGTTTCTGAGCACTTCGGCGAATGCTTTCAAAGTAAGGGAGAACCCCCAGTTGGCTGATGGGGGCCTGATCATCCCCTAGATAGTTAGCAAAGTCCTTGCGGATATAGTCTGCTAGGACTAGTTGTCTCAAGTCTTTTCCGAGGCTAGCATACTCGGTCGCAAAGATATCAGCAATTCCAGATAATTTCCCCAAGGATTGATTGAGAATTTGATCATTGATCTTATTTCGAACCAAGAAAAGCTGGCGTTTGTCAATCAAGCCCCTGGCCTTCATGTCCCTTTCTATCTCTTTGATATAGTCTGGGCTTGCCTGGTACCAATCAGGTGTCTGGTAGAGAAGTCCTTGGAGAAGGACCTCCATCCAGTAGTAGTTCAGCGAAGGAAGGCTTTTACTGCCAATGAGATCCTTTAAGTATTGAGGGATTTCTAGCTTTTGAGAATGAAGATAAATGAGGATGGCCGAGAGATACTTGGGATCTTCAAGAAGTAGATCTGCCGAGATTTGACCATGAAGAACCTTGGAGCTAGCAATTAACTCCTTAAACTCAGGTTCATCCACTAAGTGACTGAGATACTGCCACTTGGCATCTTCAAAGTCCTGAAGAACCTTCTCCTCTTCCTTGGTCGGAGTACAGATATAAACAAAGTCTTGGTGAGGACAAAGTGTCTCCTCCTTGACCAGTTCTGGCACTGTGATCTCTTGGTCGATCTCCCCACACATCTGGAGATAGCGAGCCCAGAGTTCTGGTTCACTATCATAGGGAGGGGTTGCGGTTAGAGAAATGACCTGAAGTTGCGGATATTTCTTACGGAAGTCTTCTAGACTTCTCCACCATTCATTTCTCAAATGATGACATTCGTCCAGGCAGAGGGTTTCAACTCCCTGCTCCTTAAGACTGGCAATGAGATCAAAACCGCCAAAATCCACCGTCTCACCATTCTCTTCTTGAGACTGGACCTGTTGCATAGCACTATGAAAGGCTTGGTAGGTGGCGATGGTAATTTGCTTCATGTCCTTGAGATTTTGAGACACAAGACTTGTGACTTGGTTCTCATCCTCTAAAAAGGCCTGGCGAATTCTATCCACCCATTGTTCCCGAATGGTAACCGTCGGTACCAAGACTAGGGCAGGCTTATCAAAGCGAGCCATCAACTCGATACCAATGGTTGTCTTACCAGATCCTGGTGCTGCCACAAGGTGAACATGTCCATCTGCTTGATATTCTTGGAACTTATCCAAGACTTGCTTTTGGTAGTTGCGCCAAGTTCCATTAAAGCTTAATCCTAACATGTTAGTTTCCTCATTCTAAGCTGTCATTTTCTTACTATCATTTTATCATACTTGTGTCAAAGTCACACCTAGAATACAGATAGTCTTTCTCCTCAAAATATGGTATAGTAGATTTATACTACTTAAGAGGATTTTACATGTCACAGAATAATCAAATGAAAACTATTTCACCCCTTCTGCAGCAAGTGATTCATATTTCATCTATCGTTGGTGGAGTTGGCACCTTGATCTTCTGCATCTGGGCCTATCAGTCAGGGATTTTACAGTCCAAGGAAACCCTATCTGCCTTTATCCAACAGGCAGGCATCTGGGGGCCTCCACTCTTTATCTTTTTACAGATTTTGCAGACGGTGGTTCCTATCATTCCTGGTGCTCTGACATCGGTCGCTGGTGTCTTTATCTATGGTCATATCGTGGGAACTATTTACAATTACATTGGCATTGTCATTGGTTGCGCCATTATCTTTTACCTAGTGCGACTTTACGGTGCTCCCTTTGTCCAGTCTGTCGTTAGCAAGCGTACCTATGATAAGTACATCGGCTGGTTAGACAAGGGCAATCGCTTTGATCGCTTCTTTATCTTTATGATGATTTGGCCAGTTAGTCCAGCTGACTTTCTCTGTATGCTGGCAGCTCTGACCAAAATGAGCTTCAAGCGTTACATGACTATTATCGTCTTGACCAAGCCCTTTACCCTCGTGGTTTATACTTATGGCTTGACCTATATTATCGACTTCTTTTGGCAAAGACTTTAATACTCTTTGAAAATCTCTTCAAACCACGTCAGCTTCCATCTGCAACCTCAAAACACTGTTTTGAGCAACCTGTGGCTCGCTTCCTAGTTTACTCTTTGATTTTCATTGAGTATAAAATTACAAAAAAGAATGAGGCCGGGACAAAATCCCGACCTCTTTTTGTATGAGTAATGATCCTTTGATAGGGGAACTGATTGGAGCATTTCTGAGCCTTCTATACTCCATAAAACTCTGTTAATAATTATTTTTACTCTACATAACTTTCAACACTTCACTGTATGCTTAAGGACTCGCAAACTCATCATCTTTTCGCTTTTTAAACTCTCTTTTTCAACAGATAGGAAACCAGACAAGAAGTAACAATCATCCATGCTCCTAGAATGATAAAAGTCATTCGACCATTCGTTGTTACTAAGCCAATTCCTGAAAGAACAAAGGGTGTTAATGACGCACCAAAACTACATCCCAAAACAGTATAGGAAGTTGCTTTGTTGAGGAGTTTTGCTGGGATTCTTTCAGATATCAATTGAAAGACTGTCGTAAGAGCGATGCTGTAGGCAAATCCTCCTAAGACCGAACCTGCAACGACTACCCAGAGAGAAGGTGAGAGAGCAATGATGATTTGCCCGATACCAAAGGTTACACCCGTAACCAATAAAAGTTTTTCCTTAAAGGCAGAGATGAGGAAAGAAAAGCTAATTCCCGCTAGAATCCCAATCAACTGCATGGCACTGAGTACCAGACTTGACAATTGAGCATCTCCAAAGCCTGCCTCAATCATGAGACTAGGAATACGGAAGGTAATGGCTGTATTGGTACATACAATGACTGCAGCCCCGATAGCTAGAAAGAAAATCAACTGTTTCATAGAGCGAGTCAATCTTACTACTTCTTCTGTCTTTTGCTTGGACTCATGAACTTCTTCTTTGTTATAAGGGACAAAGAGAAGGAAGAGTACAAGAACCACTAAACCTGCTGCATAGGCTAGGAAGGTTGCGGTCCACCCAAAGGCCAAAAGTTGACCGACTGCCAAGGTCAAGATAGAGGCTCCCACCACCTCAGCTGAGCCACGAAAACCAAGCATCTGGATACGAGTTTTGCCGTGGTATCGTTCACTGATGATAGAGATAGCCTTGGCGTTTAGCATCCCCACACCAATCCCAAATAGCAAGCGTGTCGCAAAAACAAAGTAATAACCCTGATACCAGAAAGGAGCTGTTCCACTGATTGATAAAATCAAGAGTCCCAAGGTTAATTGGAGACGTTCTGGAAAAAGTCGTTCTAAAACTCCATTTAAGAGGAGCATGGCCATAATTCCAAAGGAAGGGAGGCTGACCAAGAGTTCGACCTGACCGGTCGAATAGCCCTGATAATAGTCAAACATGGCTGGTAGGGCACTTGATATTGAAAATGATGTGATCAATACTAACGACAGGGAAAGTATACTCACTTTTTCCAAAAATTGTTTCATTTTATCCTCATTCATTATTTATGTTAAGTCAAAAGAGCTAGATATTACTGTAGAGATAAAAGTTATCTTTCATCTAGTCCCTATCACTCTTTTATCAAAAAGGTCCTTCCCTATCATACACTGTTTCCCAAAAATTGGCAAGCAACTGATACTCAATGAACATCAAAGAGCAAACTAGGAAGCGAGCCGCAGGTTGCTCAAAACACTGTTTTGAGGTTGTGGATAGAACTGACGAAGTCAGTAACAAATATACGCCAAGACGAAGCTGACGTGGTTTGAAGAGATTTGTGAAGAGTATGATTTATAAGTTCCACATAAAAAGTAGGACCATCAGACTCGGTCAAGCCTGATGGTATCCTACTTTTATAGATTTTAGTAAACTATCTTACTTAGATTTTCAAGAATCGACGCATTGAGATTCCTGAACCAAGTGAACCGATACAGATTCCGATGACAAACAAGAGACCGATCATCAATGGAATAAAAGCATCTGGGGTAATCAGAGATAGATTTTGTCCAACCAAAGATGGGTTAACTGATTGGTAGACTCGGTTATAGATAAAGTAAACCATGATTGATGGAATAGTTGCTCCTAATAGCCCAATGAAGGCACCTTCTAGCAAGAATGGCCCACGAATGTAGCTATTTTTAGCACCAACCAAACGCATGATTTGAATTTCACGACTACGTGAAATGATAGTGATACGAATGGTATTTGAAATCAAGAAGACTGCGATGAAAATCAAGAGTCCTGCAATGACCAATCCCCAAACACGGATGAAGGAAGCCAACTTGAAGAGACGCTCCGTATTGGCACCACCGTCTTGAACCTCAGAAACTCCTTCGATTTTCTTAGCTTCTTCAGCGACTGGTTTCACATCACTTGGTGAATTGGTATCGACAATGTAGGCATCATGAAGGGGATTGGCATCTCCTTCAAAAACCTTCCACTCGTCACCCATGGTTTCAGTCAACTTTTGGTACTGCTCTTCTTTACTTGAGAAGGTTACATTTTTAACGGCTGGCATAGACTTGAGGGCATCATAAACCTTGTGGTAGTCATTGTTAGTGACTGTCTGGCCTTCTTTGACGATAGTTTCACTATTGTCTTCAACGTCTTTACGGACATAAACCATGACACGTACGTTGTTTTCGATATCCGTTGCCAATTTTGCAGTATTAAAGATAACTGAGGCAAAAATAGCAACCAAGGTCAAGGTAATCATTACTGAACTGACAGCAGCAATGGTCATCCACCCATTACGCTTTAAACTCTTTAAAGCTTCGAATAGATGGCGGAAAAATCTACTAATCATCGTATCCGTACTCTCCTTTCGCTTCGTCACGAACCACACGACCATTCTCGATGGCAATGACACGGTGGCGCAAGGTATTTACGATTTGACTGTTGTGAGTGGCCATCAAAACAGTTGTCCCTTGAAGATTGATACGTTCCAAAAGGTTCATGATTTCCCATGAATTATCTGGGTCCAAGTTACCTGTTGGCTCGTCCGCGATCAAGACCTTAGGATTGTTTACGATAGCGCGAGCAATGGCGATACGTTGCTGCTCACCACCTGACAATTCATTAGGGAATGAACGAACCTTGTGTTTTAAACCAACAAGATCCAAAACTTCCATAACACGTTTTTTGATATTGCGACGGCTTTCACCGACAACCTCCATTGCGTAAGCAATGTTCTCATAAACAGTTTTCTTTGGCAAAAGTTTGTAATCCTGAAAGACAACTCCAACACTACGACGAAGGAGCGGAATATCTTTCTTTTTAATCTTCACGAGGTTAAAACCTGCAACCTGCAAACTTCCTTTTTCAACTTTAACCTCACGATACAAGGCACGGATAAAGGTTGACTTACCTGCACCTGAAGGACCTACGATATAGGCAAATTCTCCTGGTTCAATTTTCACAGAGACGCCACGTAGGGCTGTTGTCCCGTTGTCATACTTTTTGACAACATCTCTCATTTCAATGATCGACATGTGACTTCCTTTCTTTTAACTAATACGCCATTTTAAATAGGCATCGATGAAACCATCTAGGTCTCCATCCATGACCTTATCTACCTGCGCAACTTCAAAGCTGGTACGGTGGTCTTTGACCATGGTATAAGGGGTAAATACATAGGAGCGGATTTGGCTTCCCCATGTGATTTCCTTCTTATCCCCCTTAAGGGCATCTACCTCAGCAGCTTTCTTTTCCTGCTCCATCTGATAAAGTTTTGCCTGGAGCATCTTCATCGCACGATCTCGGTTTCCATACTGAGTACGGTCTACGGTTGATGCAACGACAATCCCTGTCGGAATATGGGTCAAGCGAACACCTGTTGAAACCTTGTTGACGTTTTGTCCACCTGCTCCACCCGAGCGGAAAGTATCCATCTTGATATCATCTTCTCGGATGTCAACTTCAATAGTATCATCCAACTCTGGCATAACTTCTACAGAAGTAAACGAGGTGTGACGACGCTTAGCTGAGTCAAATGGTGAGATACGTACCAAACGGTGAACTCCCATTTCTGACTTGAGAAGTCCATAAGCATTTGGCCCTTCAAAAGACAAGGTCACCGACTTAATTCCTGCTTCATCACCAGCTTGATAGTCCAAGACTTCAACCTTGAAGCCTTTAGCATTTCCGTAACGAGTGTACATACGAAGGAGCATATCTCCCCAGTCTTGGGCTTCTGTTCCTCCAGATCCTGGGTGAATCTCTAAAATAGCATTATTATGATCATAAGGCTCTGACAAGAGCAGAGTCATCTCATAGCTAGTCATCATCTGATCTAGCTCAGCTAGCTTCTCAACCAACTCATCCTTGACAGACTCATCCTCTGCTAAAAAGTCTAGTAAGATTTCAACCTCATCCTGCAACTCTTCCATGGTATGGAAGGTATTGTAGGTATTTTTAAGTTCATTTAATTCTTGCGACGTTTTTTGGGCCGCAATATTATCGTTCCAAAAATCAGGTTCTGTCATTTTGTTTTCCAAAATGGCAATTTCTTCTTCTAACCCTTCGAGGTCAAAGAGACCCCCTAAAAGAAGCTAATTTTTCACGATTGGCGTCAATTTTTTGACGAATTTCTGAAATGTCCATATTTACTCCTTTTTTGCATCGTTTTATTATACCATAATTTTTCTTATTTATCTAATCTGTGTTTTTTAAAATTTCTTATCAAAATATTTCGATTTGAAGACGATAGGGGCTATTTTCAACAACTTAGGGTATAAAGAATCAAAAAACATCCCAAAGCTGATCAATATTCTCATTCTAAAAACATTGATCGATTCTTTGAGATGTATATAAATACTATTTCATGAGAAAACTAGTTAGTGAGTGAAAGACTAGCACAAAGGAAGTTTTCTCAAAAACTTAGTAAGAGGTAAAAAGCACTTATTCTTTATCTGCCTTCAAAGTCGAAGTTTCTTGGGCATCTGCTGATTTTTCTTCCTTATCTACTGACTTATCAGAATCCTTCTTAGGTTCTTCTGGACTTCCTTGGTCTTCTTTATCAGGATTCAAGCTCCAAATGCCATCTTGATTGACCTTGTAGCCATCAGGTGTTGTTCCATTTCTTAGAAGTGAACCATCTGCTTGGAAATAGTACCAGTTGCCATTCAACTGTTTCCAACCAGTCTCCATTGCGCCGCTAGTATTGAGATAATAACGAGAGCCATCAATCTCTTGAATACCTGTTAGCATGATGCCTTCCTTGTCTAGATAGTACCATGTGTCCTTATCTTGGAACCAACCTGTCTTCATAGCTCCGCTAGTTGCAAAGTAGTAATAATGATTGTCTAGCCATTTCCAGCCGGTCTGCATAGATCCACTTGCATTGAGATAATAACGGCTTCCATCGATTTCTTGAAGACCTGTTTGCATGATACCATCTTTATCTAGATAATACCAAAGTTCGTTTTCTTTGAGCCAGCCTGTTCTCATTGCTCCGCTGCTTGTAAAGTAGCTATAATGATTATCAAGCCATTTCCAGCCGGTCTGCATAGATCCACTTGCATTGAGATAATAGCGAGTTCCTTCAATTTCTTGTAGGCCAGTTTGCATGATACCTTCTTTATCTAGATAGTACCAAAGACCCTTATCTTTGAGCCAACCTGTCTTCATTGCTCCACTGCTTGTGAAGTAGCTATAATGATTATCGAACCACTTCCAACCTGTTTGCATGGCTCCACTTGCATTTAGATAATAACGAGTTCCTTCAATCTCTTGTAGGCCAGTTTGCATGACACCTTCTTTATCCAAGTAATACCAAGTATCTTTATCCTTGATCCAGCCTGTTTTCATCGCTCCGGAACTTGCAAAATAGTTCCAATGCCCTTCAATCAAGGCCCAACCTGTTTGCATAACTCCCTTATTATCAAAGTAGTAGGTTACTCCATTGATTTCTTTTTTACCAACTATTTGTTTTCCTTCTTCATCAAAGTAGTACCAGTTTGATTCAATCTTTTTCCAACCAGAGCCTGTCTCATCTGTCTCTAAAGCTCCGCTACTTGCAAAGAACATTTTCTTGCCATTAAAGACTTGTGAGCCAGTAAGCATTTTACCATCTTTATCAAAGAGGTACTTCTGCCCACCGATTTCAGCTAGTTCATTATAACGTCTTGCACCTGTAGAGCTGATATAGTACCATGAACCATCTTGCTTAAACCAACCCTCATACTGCATCTTCCCATTGCTATTTAGATAATACCAGTTGCCTTCCAGCTTTTCTCTGCTGTCATTCAAATGAATCCATTTGTTTGCCTGCATTTGACCTTTTCCATTAAAGAAATAATAGACATTATCGATTTTTCTCCATCCGATGGCCATTTCATTATCAGTCAAACGATACTTCCAGTAACCATCTTCTTGATACCATCCCTCAGATACTGTAGGAATATCTGGGAAAGAATCAGAAACATTTGTAAAACCAGAAGCAGCAATATTAAATACCGTCGCATCCTTAGTTAGACTAGAAGCATGGACAACCTGAATATTCTTCTGTTTTAGATAATCTCTTGTTGTAGCCAGATTTGCATCATAAGAAGACGTATGTACAACCATACTAGGTGAAAGAGAATCTAAAAAAGGAATTGTATTTGAAATTTGAGCATCATAATGATGATTCCATTTCATCATGTCTACTTTGCCAATTTCTGGACCTAATCTATCCTCAGCACCTTCAGCATTATCTAAGTCACCACCAAGATAAATTTTTTTCCCTGCAACAGTTACAACTGCAACCAATGAATTCGAATTATCATCATAGACTCTTTTCAATTTGCCATCCGGACCATACTCATTTTTATAGTTGTAGAGTTGGATATCCATATCACCCAATTTGAAGCGACTATCTTCTTCCTTAATATCTTGAACAATAGTTACTCCTTTTTCACGAGCAACATTGAGTGCATTATCATAATTAAATAGGTTATCCCACAAACGCCATTGACTGGTAATTCGTTCATCGGTATATTTTTTTAAATAAAGTTTTCCAACTGGATAACGTTTTAGAACCTCATCTGCACCACCTATATGATCACTATGGACATGGGTCCCTAAGATAAAATCAAATTTCTGAATACCAAGCCGATTTAAATGACGAAATAGTCTATCTTCTAAAACTAGTTCATTCTGTCTTGAGATACCAACTCGACTTGGATAACGCGGATCCGTTCCATCTGGAAAATCATAATCTTCCCCCATATCAATTAGGGCATAGTGACCATTACTCTCTAAAAGAATGGCATCACTTCCTGAAGCTCCCTTGGTATTGATAAAGTGGATACGGTTCCCAGAACCAGCTGAGATTGTATCTGCCTTCACTGCTTGAAGGTGATTTGTAGTAATTGACAAGAGTATAATACTAAATAAGATTGACTTTTTTGACTTTTTCAATTTTATCACTTCTTTCCTTAAAACTTCTCTAGTGTCCATTCACAAATAGACTTTGTATAAGTGTACTTAGCTTATTTCCTTAACACAACTCGGGCTAATTTTGCATCACCTTGTTTATAGATTGGATTTTCTTTCCAGTTATAGTTGGTATTCGGAGTTTCAAAATCAAGTCCATACAAGTGACTGATATATTCTCTTGTGTTCTCTGGAATCTTCACATCTACGCCCTTAAAGTTAGCGACTTGCAATTGACTGAATGGCAATTCGTAATGATAGACCTCATGACGAGTTGGTGTTCCCAATGCATTGATCATAAAGAAAATCGTATCTGAGGAGATTGTTTCCCCTTTTTTATCATAAACAATAAAATCTACATTCAAACCTTTAAAGCTGTATGATAGTTCTACCAATTGTTTATTGTAGTAAAATTCTTTGGTTCTTGAAAAACCTCTTTCCAAGAGATATTGTTCATCCTCTACAAAGCGTTGATAATCTGGAATAATGATGCCAAAATCCATATCCAGGTCATGGCTAATAAAATCATTTTCTCTAAAAAAGCCTAATAGAGTCCCAAAATCCAACCAAATATCATAATCTTTTAAAGGAGAACTATAAATAGTTTGAAGAATTTCTTCAAAGTTGTCTTTTAACAACTCACTTCTTTTGGAGTCCAATTCAACGTTCGCTTTGTCATTGAGACTTTTAATGATTGGTAAGTTCTTGATGAGATCTTTCTTGTCCCCTAAAAGACTTGCCAAACTTCTTTTTAACCATTGTAACACGTCTTACACCTCTTTTATATAAGCGATAAAATCATCATGTTTCACTCGTTTTTCAACTGGTGGAATTTCCATAAAATCATCACCGTAGATAGCTGACAAGATCTGGTGAGAAGCTTCTGGAATTTTATAAATTCTATCTTCGAATGTGCTATCCATTACTTTATCAAGCAACGTCTTCTCAAATTTTGTAGAAGTTCTCTTATTTTCCATCAAATAATCAATAGAATCATTATCATTAGCCTGCATTGAGAGAATGTTCATCTTTTTATTCCAAGTTTTAACTCTTGTTAAACGGAAAACAAGTACTAATAGATATCTGACAACATTCTTCAATCCGGCATTTTTACTATGAATACCATAGAGAGTATAAACAGAAAGTCTGCGATAGGTATCTAGTTTAACCATCTCTTTATTGACATCAGCGTAATAATCAAATGGGAATACATCCACACAAATTCCTAGATCGATATCATTTTCAATGTAATTGTTTTCATACACCGTACGAGCATCATAAACTCGATAAAATGGATAAGGATAGCGAGCATCATTTTCCCAAGATGCTACTTTATAGATAGGGTCATTGTCCCGTAGAACTGCTTGGTATAGCTTGTCATACTCATCACGTTTCAATGAGATATCAATATCATCATCCCAAGGAATATAACCCTTATGTCTAACGGCTCCTAATAGAGTTCCATAAGCCAAAGAATAATTAATATGCTCTTTTTCACAGAGATTATGAATGTAGTCCATCACTCCTAATTCTACTTCTTTAATCTCTTCTTCAGATAGTCTTCTGTATCCATCTCTCTTTTTAGAAATAACAGAGAAATAATAGCCTGAAATCATAAATAGAATACAACCCAACAATGAAATACCATAGAGAGTTGAGCTCAAGAACAAATTAGAAATTAAGATAACAACCGTCATAAGTAGACCAGAAACAAGCTCATTATCTGTTATCTTATCCTTTTTATCTTTTAGGAATTTCTTGATGCTTGCCAAGATGAATGAAATCATAAAGGCAGCGAAAGGAAGGAAACCAAGTAATCCGTTATAGAATAATAACTCTAGGTATCCATTGTGAGTTAAGTAATGTTCTTTAATGATATATGCACTTGCATCATAAGTTTTCCCTAACTCATACCAGTTACCTGCTGAGTAACCAAATAATGGTCTCTTTGGAATGAACGAGGCTGTCGATTGCCAAATTGCAAATCGATTATTGGAAATATTTTCTTCGCTAGTATCAGTTCTCTCCAAGGTTAAATTATTGTTTTTACCTTTTTCTTTATTGAGCTGAATTTCTGCAGAGTGAGCTTTCAAATACAGATCACTACTGTACTTGACACCATTATAAGATAAAAATACTAGTCCCACTGTCAACAATACGGCGACAAAAGATTTTAGCTTGTTACGGAATTCAAATTTCACTAAAGAATATAGAAAAGCGGCCACAACCAAACAGATGTAAGTCGTTCTTGAACCTGATAGAACTATATAGGCAAAGTTTAAAACAATGGAAGAAATAGCTAGAGTTTTAACAATTTTGTTTAAAGCAGAAAGTCTCATCCATAAATAGATAATGACGATTAGTGAAATAATCGAAAGATAGTTGGGACTTGCTAAAATACCAAATAAACGGGATTCAACAAATCCTTGACGAATTAACAATCCTTTATAGTCGAAAACTCTGTAACCAATCAACATAAAGAATTGAACAAGAGAAATGAAAACTCCCACAGTATTAGCTACAGTAATGACTGAGAAGAATAGGTTAAACAAAAGGCGAGATTTTTCTTTACTAAAGCTTTGAAAAATTGGGTAAATAGCAAAGAAATAGATAAAGAATACTACTAAGTTCTTGATATTCGTTGAAAAGCCATACTTAATCACCAGTAAACTTGTGATTATATTCATGGCAAAAAAGAGGATTAGATACTCAATTTTTCTCACAAATAAATAAGCTTTTTTTACAAAGAAATTATACAAACCTAGTAGAACTCCCATAAGAGTCATGCCTAGGGTAACAAATTTATTCGCAGAGATGAATTGAAGGGGAACAATAAGTCCCGCCATACAATAAAAAGATATGACTGATAAAAATACCAGATTAATTTTAAAATAGTTTTTCTCAATAATAGAAATCATTTTCTCTCCTAACGGCTATGTTGACGAAGTAAAATCTTAGTGTAGAGTTTTCTGCTGAATAGTAGAGCTAGAAAACTTATTTTTCTAGCATTGGTAAATCTAGCATCTCTTAAAATATTCACTCTATTCTGTTTTAGGTAATGTATCAATTTATCTTCCAGTAGTTTATCTTTAAAATCAGAATCAATCAACAATCTATCCAAAACATAGAAATAGGCCCAATTTAAACGCATCGTTGCAACATCAGCAAGAGCGGGATAGTGTTCCCTTATTATATTCGCATTTTGCTCATAAGCTTCAATCACATTTAAAAATTTTAATGAGAATTTTTGTGTAGTAATACTATTTTCGCGATGAACATAATAATACTTCTTCTCATTGGTCGCAACAACCTTCTGACACTGATCCAGCAAACGAATCATAATAAAAGCATCTTCAGCAATTTTTCCAACTTCAAATCTTAGATGATTAAAGAGTTCTTTTTTATATAATTTATTAACAGCAGTCACAGATAAAATCTTTGCTTCCATGACCATTTTTATGGCTTCTTCTGAAGAAAGTTCCCAAGTTTTAATCTCTGAAACTTGTTTTTCAGGAATCTGATGAAAGACATCGTAGTGGCCACACATTGACAAATCTGAATTTGACTCTCTTAAATGACGGTAGAGAGTTTCATACATATCTTTATCAATATAATCATCGCTATCAATAAAGCCAATTAAATCTGAACTTGCTTCATCAATTCCTCTATTTCGAGCATCAGACAAACCACCATTTTCCTTATGAATAACCCGAATTCGTTGATCTCTCAGCGCAAGTTGATCACATAGTTCACCACTCTTATCAGTCGAACCGTCATTGACAAGCAGTATCTCAAGATTACTATATGTCTGTTTTAAAATCGACTCAACACATCGTTCCAAATAAGCCTCCACATTATAGACTGGAACAATGATACTAATTTTTTCTTGCATTGTATTCTCCCATATATTCTCTATAACTCTTATCCATATCTGCTATTATGGCATCGTGGTGAGGCACTTGCTTGTCAGCTGGTGGTGGTGTCATGTAGTCACCAAAAGCTGTGCTGAGATAGGCATCATAACCAACTGGAATAGGCATTTCTGTTCCTTCGAAAGGAAAGAAAATGTTGTCTTCAAAGGCTTGAATTGGGTATTTCTTCTTCATGTAACCTGGACCTGAGCATAACTCTGTGATGCCATCACTTTCAGCTGGTCCATACTTGGTCATTTCTTTCTCAGCCTTTTTCCAGATACGATAGCGAAGGGCTTTAGGAGTTAATCCTAATAAAATCGTGCTGCCCCACTTCATGAGAGCTCCATGTTTTTCTGGAATGGTTTGTGCACAAAATAGAGAATAAATCAAAGCCCAGTGGACCTGTTTCTTGCGCTCTGCTGGATTTTTAGGGTAGTAGTCCAAGGGAAGAACATCCAAAGCCAAGCCGTGTGGGAGGTCCAAATCCTGCTGGTACGGCTTTATGCAAGTTGTTGACTTGTCTCGAATAGTGATAAAGAGGTTGCGATCAACAAAGTCTCTATCACTTTTTGATAGGAAGTAACGCTCATCCGCATAACGAGGCCATAGCTCTGCTAATTTTTCATAATCCTTGCGGGGCATAAAGAAGTCTAAATCATCATCCCAAGGGATAAAACCTTTATTTCGTAGAGCGCCAATAGCTCCTCCACCACACAAATAACAGAGTAAATTGTGTTCTTTACAAAAGGCGACAAAATATTCAGCCATCTCTAGGCTACGAACTTGAATTGCCTCTAAATCACTCATCTCATTCTCTTCCTCTTCTATAGAATACATCATTCTATTATACCATAAAAATAGTTTATAAATCCATCTGACCATGTAAAAAATCAAAGCCCAAGATAACCATTTTCATAGGTACCTCAAGCTCTGATTCATTTTACATTTTATCTAAATCCCATCTGGGCCAGTTTATTTTGGTAAGCTTTTTGATCTACTCGAAGTGATTGACCACCGTATACGTCAAAGTCGTCTACCCAGTCTCCAAGTTCTGGAACTGTCAATCTTTCAATACCATTCTGACCTCCTTCAAGGACTGATAAGCCATTGGTCAATAAGAAAGTATATGGAAGGTTTGTAGAGGTCATGGCGAAAACTTTCCCGAGTGCTTCTGAGCCTGTGAAAAGTTTTGTAGGATCCTTAATCTGCTGCAAGACAGCTATCATGACCTGCTGTTGTCTACGAGTACGGCCATAATCCCCTTCATCATCATCACGGAAACGTGCATAGTTCAGAAGAGTCGAACCATTCATCTGTTGTTTTCCAACTCGAATGGTTTGAGTCGGTGACTCAGTTTCCGTTGCATGCAAGTCATCTCCTACAGTCGCTTCTGTAACTGGAACCCCATTTAGAGTTGAAAACTGAGCATCAATAGTCACACCATCAGGGAAAAGCGTATCAATGGCTGTCGCAAAGGCTTGGAAATCGACAAGGGCATAATATTTTATGTCTAGATCAAAATTATCCTTGAGCACCTTGCGGACCATTTCAGCTCCTTGTTTACCTTCTTGTTCCCCTAATTCATAGGCCAAGTTTAATTTATGGTCGGTCTGTTTTTGACCATTGATGACTTGGCTATACCCATCAATATAGACCAAATTATCACGCATAAAGCTAACGAGCTTCAATTTTTTATCTTTGCCACTTACATTCAAAACCATAATGGAATCTGTCCGTGTTTCTGCACTATTCTGTCCAATACGGCCATCCGTACCCAAAATCAGAATATTAACACCATCTCGTGTATCTTGACCGTTAAAAACTTCAACTTGAGCCGCTTTGGCATCCTTAGGATTATTAGAGTTAGCAGACTGGAAGCCCTTTAGGAACATGAAGATCATTCCTACTGCTACACAAAGCAATATCATCCCTAACCAAGCAAATAAGCGTTTAAAACGAAAACCTCTTTTTTTCTTTTGCTTCTTAGCTTTTGGAATCTTCGTTTCCAGTTGATCTCCACTACTACGGCGACTAGAACGACTACGATTAGCATAGGTTGGCAGGTCGATACCAGAGTCTGAAAGAAGTTGTTCTTTGGCTTCTGGATTGAAAACTTCTGCTGAATCTTTTTGACCTTCTAACTTAGCTTGCAAAAAGTCAAATTCTCTCTTTTCTTTCTCATTCAAATAATGAATGTTTTTCAAAAGATAGTCATATCTCAGTTTTTCATGGTGTGTCAAAGGATTCTCTCTAGTCATTCCTTCTCCTTTCCTTTATCCTGTATGGTATAGATAGGATAAGCACCTAGTACTTTATACTGGATTCCAATCGTTTCTAGTTCTTTTTGAGCAAAGTAGACCAGTTCTTTATCAGTATAAGCGACATCAATGATAAAAAAGTATTCGCCCAAGGCTGTTTTTAGGGGACGACTTTCTATCTTGGTTAAGTCAATCCCTCGCCAAGCAAAGGTCGAGAGTGCCTTGTAAAGTGCACCAGGTAAATTGTCTGGCAAGGTTACTGCTAGGCTCATCTTTTCAGAACTTGCTTTCAAAGGAATTTGTGGTAAGTTAGGCCCCAAAACCCAAAAGCGAGTAAAGTTAGCTTCCATTTCTTGAATATCTTGAGCGATAAGTTCTAGAACATATTCCTCTGCAGAACTTTTTGGAGCAATGGCCGCAAAAGGCTGATCTGGATGTTCGGAAACGTACCGAGCAGCATAGGCTGTACTTGCCGTTACTTCTAATTGAGCGTCTGGGTAATGCTCGTCAATAAATTTCTTCCCTTGTGCCAATGCTTGTGGGTGAGAAAAGATTTTCTCAATTTTAGATTGCCCTGGCACTGCCATCAATTGTTGGTGGATTGGCTGAACAATCTCTGCCACAGCTTGAATGCGAGCCTGATGGAAAAGATAGTCTAGGGTCTCATGAACACTACCTTCAATAGAATTTTCGACTGGCACCACTGAATAGTCTACCAAACCTTGTTCATAGGCCTTGATAACGTCCGTAATATTTGAAAAAGGCTCTAGTTCCTCATGTGGAAAAGCCGTCTGCACAACATGGTGCGAAAAAGATCCTTTGGGTCCTAGATAGGCAATTTTCATTTCAGTTCCTCTATAATTTCCTCTGGGCTTAATCTTGATACATCAACAATCTGACTAGCCACTTCCTCATACCGAGACTGTCTTTCTTCAAAAATCGCAGCTAAACCTTCCTTGCTATTGTTTAGAAATAGCGGACGTTGATTGTCCTCATCGGCTGAAATTCGCTGGTACAGGGTCTCAAAATCTGCTTTAAGGTAGATGTTGTCTGGATTTTGCTTTAGCAAGGCACGATTACGCGGAGAAATGACTACTCCTCCCCCAGTTGACACGACTTGGTCTGTTTTTAATAAATCAGCTAAAATTTCTGATTCTACCTGACGGAAGGCTGCTTCTCCTTTTTCTTCAAAGAAACGAGCAATCGGCATCCCCAGTCGGTCTTCGAGCAAGGAATCCATGTCTACAAAGTCAGGATCTAATCCTCTAGCAATAGTAGATTTTCCTGCACCCATAAAACCTAGTAAAACCTTAGCCATGAATCAAAGTCTCCAAATCATCAAAGAAGCTTGGGTAGCTAGTATTAATAGCTTCAGCTCGATCCAATTCAACTTCTCCATCTGCCACTAAAAGAGCTGCAATGGCTGTCATCATGCCGATACGGTGGTCACCAAAGGTATTTACTCTGGCTCCATGAAGAGCAGATTTCCCTTTGATAATCATGCCGTCTGCTGTAGGAGTAATAGCTGCTCCCATGCTATTTAAGGCATCTGCGACAACTTGAATACGGTCAGTTTCTTTAACCTTGAGCTCTTCTGCATCTTTGATGACTGTTTGACCTTGAGCTTGGGTAGCAAGAAGGGCGATAATTGGCAATTCATCAATCAAACGTGGAATCAAAGCTCCGCCAATCTCAGTTCCTTTTAGGTCTGATGTCTCAACAGTCAAAGTTGCAGACTTAGCAATCGGGTCAACATCAGTAAGTTCTAATTTCCCACCCATAGAGCGGATAACATCGATAATCCCTGTACGAGTTTCGTTAATACCGACATTCTTAAGCACTACACGAGAATTTGGAACAATCAAACCTGCGACTAGCCAAAAGGCTGCACTGGAAATATCTCCTGGTACGACCACCTTTTGTCCAGTCAGTTTTTGAGGCCCTTGGACTGTGATTTTCTTACCGTCCACACTTAAATGACCACCAAATTGTTGGAGCATATCTTCTGTGTGGTTACGAGTGCACTCCTTCTCAATGATGACAGACTGACCTTGAGCCTGCAAAGCCGCAAAAATCAAGGCTGACTTGACTTGAGCAGAGGCAATTGGCAATTCATAATGAATAGGTGTTAAATTTTTCGTTCCTTTTAAGTGTAGCGGTGGCAAGTCTCGCTCTGTCTGACCAGAAATGCTAACTCCCATTTTTTTCAAAGGAAGGGTCACACGGTCCATAGGACGTTTAGAAAGACTGTCATCTCCAAACATCTCTACTTCAAAGTCTGCACCAGCAAGGACGCCTGAAATCAAACGAATAGAGGTCCCAGAATTCCCCATATCGAGAGCGTTCTTAGGGACTTTCAATCCATCCATCCCAACACCTTGAATGGTAACGACACCGTCTTTGTCCTCTATCTCAACGCCTAGGTCACGAAATACTTGTATGGTTGATAGGACATCTTCACCACGCAAGATATCATAAACTTTAGTCTCACCCTCAGCCAAGCTTCCAAAAATAATAGAGCGATGACTGATGGATTTGTCACCTGGTACGCGAATGCTACCATTTAAATGGTTAACGTTTGTTTTTAACTTCATACTAGACCTCATACTGACAATACTTTTTCTTATTTTATCACAAAAAGTCAGAAATTTCTTAAAAATTCCTGACTTTATGAGGTAAATTCTTATTTTAAAAGTTCTGAAATTGGTTCAAATACGATTTTTTCAATATCAGATAGATAAATAGAAAGTTGTTGCTGTTTGGCAAAGAATTCTGACAAGAGAGAGTTACCTTGAATCTGCTTGCCAAAGCTTTCCATTTTTTCTTGGAAAGAAGCATCTGAAATTTGACCAGTTTGTGCCATGATTTGGATTTCATGTTGAAAAGCAATATAATCTGCAAAAATTTTGCTAGCTTCTGCATCGGCTTGGATAGCATCTCTAGCTTCCTTAACTGCCTTGTATTCAGGCAATTCGCGTAGTCCACGACTAAGTTCGTTTGCACTATCATAAATATTTGACATAATTGTCCTCCTTATTTAATAATGACTGTGTAGTCAGTATTTTCTGTAATGACTTGCTCAGCACGTTTTAAATCCTGAGCATTCTTAAAGGAAATTTGCAGAATTCCGTGAATATCTTCTCGGTTTTCCTCGTTGATATGGATATTGACCAAGGAAGTTCCTCTTAGCAATTCCAAGATGCGTAAAATCACATCTTCCTCATCGGGAACATCTACATAAAGGTCAAATGAGCTATCTACTCCTCCGCGTTTATGGATTTCCATAGCTTGACGTTGCTCACGCGCTTGATTGAAAAAATTCCAGATTTGGCTTTCATCACCCTTACTGATAGCTTGTCCAATCTCATCCAAACGTTCCTTAAAATCCTCGATGCGGTCAATAATGGTATCCCGATTGGATAAGAGGATAGAAGTCCACATGCCTGGCTCACTTTCGGCAATCCGAGTCATATCTCGAAATCCACCGGCCGCAAAGCGTCGCGCCATTTCATGCTCTTCAGCATAACTTGCAGTTTGTTCCATCAGGCCTGATGCTAAGATATGCGGAAAATGGCTAATCTGAGAAGTCACTCGGTCATGCTCTTCAGCATCGATTTCGATGAAACGAGCATGGAGTCCTGAAAGTAGGTCTTTCATTTCTTCAAGCGTATCTGGAGTCGTTAGGCTCGAAGGCGTAAAGATATAGTAGGCATTTTCAAAAAGATTAACATCGGCAGAAGCCGCTCCTGTCTTATGACTCCCTGCCATGGGATGAGCTCCAACAAAGCGAACGGACTTATCAGCAAAACACTTCTCAGCTGTAGCCACGATAGCTGACTTGGTCGATCCAGCATCGGAAATAATGACACCTTCTTTCAAGTCCAAGTTGGCCAATTCCTTAATAAAGGCAATGGTTTGCTTGATTGGTAAGCTGAGGATAATAACATCTGCAAGTGGAGCAAAACTAGCAAAATCATCCGTCGCACGATCAATCATTCCTCGCTCCAAAGCAATATCTCTAGACGCTTGACTACGATTGTATCCTAAAATTTCATAATCAGGATGATCCCGCTTGATTCCGAGTGCCATGGAAGCACCAATCAAACCTAGTCCTGCGATATAGATGGTTTTTGCCATAAGAACTCCTTAATAATTCTTTGTATACTCTCGATGTTTTGCAACAGCTTCTTTTAATTCTTCCAGATTATCAGAGGAGAATTTCTCTAAAATTTCTTGAGCCAAGACTGTTGCTACGACTGCTTCCATAACAACACCTGCTGCTGGAAGAGCGGTTGGATCACTTCTCTCCACCGTTGCCTTATAAGGCTCATGGGTTTCAATATCGACACTCATTAATGGCTTATAGAGAGTCGGAATTGGTTTCATGACCCCACGGACAATAATCGGTTGGCCATTGGTCATACCACCTTCGAAACCTCCGAGATTATTAGTACGACGAGTATAGCCATCTTCTTGTGACCAGAGAATTTCATCCATGACTTGGCTGCCCTTGAGATAACCTGCTTTAAAACCAAGTCCAAACTCCACACCCTTAAAGGCGTTGATTGAAACAACTGCTTGAGCTAATCTTGCATCTAGCTTTCTATCCCATTGGACATAGGAACCAAGACCAACTGGAACTCCTCCAACAACCGTTTCTACCAACCCACCGATGGTATCACCATCTCTCTTGACTTGGTCAATATAGTCCTTAATCTCCTGCTCACGTTCTTGGTTGACAATAGAAACCTCTGACTGGGCAGCCAGTTTTTTAATCTCTGCGACTGTTAAGTTTTCTGGAACATCGATTTCCTTGCCACCAAAAACAACAACATGGTTGGCAATTTCGATATTAAGCTCAGCTAAAAGCCGCTTGGCTACTGCTCCAACTGCAACCCGCATAGTTGTTTCACGAGCAGATGAACGTTCCAAAGAATTTCGCAAATCATCAAAACGGTATTTAATCCCGCCAACTAAATCTGCGTGACCTGGGCGAGGATGTGTGATTTTTCGTTTACTTTTAAGTTTATCCTCAATATCCTCAGCAGACATGATATCTAGCCATTTTTGATGGTCTTTGTTAATGACATCCATGGTAATAGGAGCCCCTGTCGTCTTCCCGTGGCGAACACCAGAAGTAAAGACAACTTGATCACTTTCAATCTTCATACGACCACCACGTCCGTATCCACCCTGGCGACGTTTAAGATCCTCATTGATATCTTCTGCAGTCAAAGGCAGTCCTGCTGGAATTCCTTCAATAATTGCTGTCAGACGAGGACCATGTGATTCTCCTGCTGTTAAATATCTCATACATTCTCCTTATTTTACTAAGTAATCTTTCATTTCTTCGAGAGAAACTGGGTGAATCCTTGCTGAACCAAGTTCTGGTACCAGGACTAATTTCATAGTGTTGCCACGCGCTTTTTTATCATGAATCAAAGCCTGATAAAGCTTATCAAGATCCCAGTTTTCATAATCAACAGGAAGGCCAAATTTTTGACACATTTCTCTGATAGACTGAGTGATTCCAGCTGGCATAAGGCCTTTTTGTTCTGCTACCTTAGAAACCTGAACCATTCCCATCGCTACTGCCTCACCATGCATGACACGTCCATAACCAGCAGTTGCTTCAATAGCATGGCCGATTGTATGACCAAAGTTGAGATACAGACGAATGCCATTGTCCAATTCATCCTCAACCACCATCTTTCGCTTCACCTGGCAAGAATGCTCAATCAAACTTTCTGAATGCTCCAAAATACTCTCTACAGAACCATCCATTTCAGATAATAAGTCCCATAGTTCTGGATCTTCAATTAAGCCATACTTGATGACTTCACCCATTCCTTCAATCAATTCTCTCTTCCCTAAGGTTTCAAGAACGTTTGGGTCAATCAAAACACCATCTGGCTGGGCAAAAGTTCCCACCATATTCTTGGCAAAAGGAGTATTCACTCCTGTCTTACCCCCGATTGAAGAGTCAACTTGAGCTGTCAAGCTAGTCGGAATTTGAACAAAGTGAATACCTCGCATATAGGTTGAGGCTACAAAACCAGCTAAGTCTCCGACCACTCCACCACCGAGTGCAACGATGCCATCACTGCGAGTCAAGTCTTGCTTAACTAGAAATTCATAGACTTTTTGAACTGTAGTCAGATTTTTTCGTTCTTCGCCCTCTAAAAAGTCAAAAACTGCCACTTGAAAGCCAGCATCCTCCAAACTCAATTTGACCTTTTCTGCATAGAGAGAAGCCACATGGTTATCCGTAATGATAACGACTTTTTGCGGTTGCCAAAGTTTCCTCAACCATTTTCCTGCTTGAGACAGGCATCCTTTTTCAATCTGAATATCATAAGGATGGTGGGGAAGGTCTATTCTGATTTTCATCGCAGTTCTCCTTTTTTCATTTTTGATACTTTTGTTTTAGTAATTCCCAGATTTGATCGGTTGGCATTTCCTTTCCGGTCCATAACTGAAAAGCTTCAGCGGCTTGGTAAAGCAACATGCCCAAGCCATTAACAGCATGATTGCCCTGGTTTCTTGCCCAATTTAAAAATGGTGTCTCAAAGGGTTGATAAATCACATCAGCTACCAAAAGCTTCTCTGGTAAAACGACACTTGCTGGGATTGGCAGAGATACTCCATCCATGCCAACACTGGTCGCATTTACCAGTAAATCCGAATCAGTAATCCTTGCTTGCAGTTCAGAAACATCTTCTAAAGCAAATAAATCTACTTTAAACCCTGTTTCATTTTGTAGTTTTTCTAAGTAAGGTCTTGTTTTTTCTATTGAAGCCGAACGTACAGAGACAGAAACTTGACTGACTCCATCCAAGATTGCCTGCGCCAAAATTGCCTTGGCTGCACCGCCTGCTCCTAACAATACCATTTTTTTCCCAGATATTTTAAAAGAAGGCAAGCTCTTAAAAAATCCCTTGCCATCTGTGTTATATCCGATTAAAGTTCCCTCTCGATTCACAACTGTATTAACTGCACCAATAAGACAAGCTTCCTCACTCAACTGGTCCAGATAAGGAATCACTTGCTCCTTGTAGGGCATAGAAAGATTGATTCCATACATCTGATAGCGACGAATATTTGCAACTGTTTCTGCCAAGTCAGTCGCTTCAACCTCCCAGGCTAGATAGACACCGTTTGTATCTGTTGCCTCAAAAGCACTATTATGAATGAAAGGAGAAATGGAATGTTTGATAGGATTTGCGACCACAGCTGCCAGACGTGTGTAGCCATTAATCTTCATTCAAAATCTCCCGAATTTTTACCATATTGGAGAGTGAGATTTGTCCTGGGGCACTTGCTGCATCTAAACTTGCAAATGACCAACTTGAACCCGTTACATCTGAAGTGATACGAGATACCTTACCCACTTTGCCCATAGAAATAGTTACATATTCTTGTTCAGGGTTGAGAGTTTTAAATCCTCGTGTGAAATTCATGAGGTCTAATACATCTTGTGCTGTATGTGCCATTACAGATACCTTAACTACTTTCGGAGTTAGGCTAGTTAGTTCTGACAAAATTTCCATCATATTATCTGGAGTTTCCTGGAAATTATGGTAACTCAAAACCAAATTTGGAAAATCTAGCATCTGCTCAAAAACATCCTTGTGAGCAAAATACTCAAAATCAAGGTATTCAGGTTGATAGAGTTGGGCCACATCCTTGATGATCTGAACATAGTCTTCCGATGACAGGTCAATCTCTCCTCCTTCAGCACGAGTGCGCAAGGTAAAGAGAAGTTCGCGACCTGCAAACTTTTCAAAAATGGCAGGCGCCACCTGTAAAATAGCTTCCTTTGGTAGAAAATCGGCACGCCACTCAATGATATCAGCATCAATATACCGCATGGCATCGATTCCTTGCGCCTCTTCCAAACTCTTTGGCATTACTGAAACGACTAATTTCATTTAGTTACCTTCATGCTAATCACCTTGAGGTAATTACTACTTTCATCTTTTTCATTGTAGACAAAGTCTGCTGGAAGTCCATACTTTTGAAGAACCTGATATTTTCTTCCTGCGAATCCTTTGTCGATTTGTTCTATAAATTTTTGACGGGAAACATTAGCAGCATTGGTGCTAGCAATAATCATACCTCCCGGATTTAAAATCTCTAAACTCTGGGAAATCAACTTGTGATAGTCCTTAGCTACAGAGAAAGTTTGCTTTTTATTACGGGCAAAGCTAGGTGGATCCAGAACGATCACATCATAAGACAAGCCCTTACGTTTAGCGTATTTAAAGTATTCAAAGACATCCATGACGATGAAACGATGACTGTCAAGACTGAGTCCATTGGCATGAAAATGAGCTTCTGATAGTTCTCTTGAACGTTTGGCTAGGTCTACAGAGGTTGTTTCACTAGCTCCCCCCATAGCTGTAGCAACTGAGAAAGCTGCTGTATAGGAAAACATGTTTAGCAAGGACTTGCCCATGGCTAAACCATCAACCAAGCTACCACGCACTTCATGTTGGTCCAAGAAGATGCCTGTCATAAGACCGTCGTTCATAAAGACTTGATAGAGGACACCATTCTCAAGAACTGTAAAATTTTCTGGTGCTTCTTGACCATAGATATGGGCAGACTCATAGTCTAGATCTTTAAAACGAATCTTTTCATAGGCACCTAAGACTTCAGGGAAAACCTGAGCAAAAGCTGCTAAAATCTGTTGGCGAAGTCCATGGATATAGGAGTTATACCAAGAAAAAACAACATAATCTCCATAGAGATCCAAAGTCATTCCACCAAAACCATCGCCTTCTTGATTAAACAAACGAAAGGCAGTTGTCAACTCATCTTGATAGTAAGCAGAACGTCTTTGTTTGGCTTTTTCAAACAAACTTTCAAAGAATTTTTGGTCAAAAGAAACTTTCTGATTAGTTACGAACCAACCAATCCCTTTATTTTGACGAGATAGATAAGCCTTACCCAAAAACTGTTTATCTTGACTAAATAGCTCGACTTCCTGATCAGTTTCAGATAGAGCTGGAAAGTCAATTTCCTCCAAAACTACCTGACCCTTATTTAGCTTTTTTTCAACACGTCGGCTGACGAATACTTTTTTCATAAATACTATTATAACAAATTTTGTGACAATTCACAAAATAGAAACCATTTACAGCTTTTATCCCATCACTCTTCATGACAAGAGCAGGATGTAAATCTTTCTATAATTCTTTTATAGTATTTCAATTTTTGCAGGTCTCTGCCCATTCTTCAAAAAATAGACAGAACATTCAAAGAGTTTAATTTAAGCGCAAACGTTTGCGCAGAAGCTGACTTTATGCTACAATAATTCTCAACACTGTAAGTAAGAGGATAAACTATGAAAAATCAAACCCTAATGCAATATTTTGAATGGTATCTCCCCCACGATGGAAAACACTGGATGCGCCTAGCTGACGACGCTGAACACCTAGCTAACTTAGGCATTAGTCACATTTGGATGCCACCTGCTTTTAAAGCAACAAATGAAAAAGATGTTGGTTATGGCGTCTATGACCTATTTGACCTTGGAGAGTTCAATCAGAAAGGTACTATACGTACCAAGTATGGTTTTAAAGAAGACTATCTTCATGCCATCCAAACTTTAAAATCTCACGGGATTCAACCCATGGCCGATGTGGTACTCAATCATAAGGCAGCCGCTGACCATTTAGAATCTTTTCAAGTTATCGAAGTGGATCCAGAAGATAGAACTGTGGAACTAGGAGAACCTTTTACCATCAATGGCTGGACTGGTTTTACTTTTGATGGACGAAAAAATACCTACAATGACTTCCACTGGCACTGGTACCACTTTACTGGAACTGACTACGATGCTAAACGCCGTAAATCTGGAATCTATCTGATACAGGGAGACAACAAAGGCTGGGCTCATGAGGAATTAGTCGACAATGAGAATGGCAATTACGACTATCTCATGTATGCCGATCTAGATTTCAAACATCCTGAAGTGATAAAAAATATCTATGACTGGGCTGATTGGTTCATGGAAACGACTGGTGTAACTGGTTTCCGTTTGGATGCAGTCAAACACATTGACTCTTTCTTTATGGGGAATTTTATCCGTGACATGAAGGAAAAATATGGTCAAGATTTCTATGTCTTTGGAGAATTCTGGAATCCAGACAAGGAAGCAAATCTGGACTACCTTGAAAAAATTGAAGAACGCTTTGATCTTGTCGATGTTCGCCTTCACCAAAATCTCTTTGAAGCAAGCAAAGCTGGAGAAAACTATGATTTGGCAACCATATTTGAGGATAGTCTAGTACAACTCAATCCAGACCGAGCTGTAACCTTTGTCGATAACCATGATACTCAACGTGGCCAAGCACTTGAATCCACTGTTGAAGAATGGTTTAAACCAGCAGCCTATGCCCTCATTCTTTTGCGTGAGCAGGGGCTCCCATGTGTCTTTTATGGAGACTACTATGGTATTTCTGGTCAATATGCTCAAGAAGACTTCAAGGATGTCCTCGACCGTTTGCTAGCTATCCGAAAAGAGTTGGCTTATGGAGAGCAAACCGACTACTTTGATGACCCTAATTGTATCGGTTGGATTCGTTCAGGAGCTAACAATCAATCACCACTTGCCATCGTGATTTCTAATGCCAAAGCAAATTCCAAAATCATGTTCGTCGGTCAGGAATGGGCTGACCAAACCTTTGTTGATTTGCTTGGTAACCATCCTGACCAAGTAACCATTAATGCTGAAGGTTATGGAGATTTCCCAGTTACAGAACGCTCTCTTAGTGTATGGGGACTGGCTAACTAAGTTCTTATAGAAAAATGCCCACAAGCTAGATTTTCTTTCTAGCCTGTAGGCATTTTTTATTATCAATACTTAAAATTGGTCTTTCCAAAGATCCATAGCATTTTGAAAATCTGCAGAAACTTGAACATTTTGAGGATTAGTCGCTTCTCTCTCCTGACGCTTCGCCTCTACCTGAACTACACTCTTAACGCCTTCATGACGCCAGTTTCGTAGGATAGCCTGGATGTACTTCCAATTTGGTTTTCCATTCAAAACGGCTTCACGTAAGGCTTCTTTGATCAGGTCAGCACTGGTTCCGTCTTCTTTTAAACTCTTCTCTAAATCTTCAATTTCAAAAGGACTCAGGAGACGACCTAACTCTTGTTGGAAGGTTTCCACCAAGTCTTTCAAATCATTTTTAGCAGGTACAGCTTGGCTTGGTTCTTGTTTTTCAAAAAGCTGGTCCAAACGTTCCAAAGCAAGGGTCGCATCAAAAATAACTTCTATTTCTCCATTGAGTTCAATCGTACGATATTGGAGTAAGCCTTTTTCTGTCAATCTGGAAATCGCTTGATTGACTTCATAGACTTGCTTGCCTATTTTCTCAGCAATTTGGCTTGGGGACAATTCCCCTAAAACTGTTGTATTTTGTAGGTAAAAGAATTGCCAAACTAAGAAATCATCGCTTGATGAGAAAAGTTGATTGTAGTTTAAGAACAGAGCACTTGGTAAGACCAAATTCCCTGATTTGAAAGCATCTAAATATGTCATAATTCCTCTTATAAATATCCAAAATGAGACACATCTTCTTCTGCACTCTTCCACTCAAAAGGCGTTTCTTGGTAAACTGCATAATTTACCCAGTTACTAAAGAAGAGGGCTGCAGATGAACTCCACCTCATACATGGGAGTTCATGAATGTCATCATTTTTGAAATAATTTTCTGGTATATGGGGATCTAAACCAGCATCTAGATCTCTAAAATATTCCTTGGCTAGCGTATCACGATCATACTCCAAATGCCCAAAGCTATAAACTTCTCTTAAATCTCGGCTTGCAAGGATAGAGATTCCCACTTCTTTTCCAGATGCTAAGATCTCTAAATTTGTTTTATTTACAATGTCTTCTTTGAGAATTTCTGTGTGACGAGAATGGGGAGACACATACAAATCATCAAAACCTCTCAGCAAAAGATGACCTTCTTTTAAAACATCCTGAGGATAAATTCCCGAAAGTTTTTGAGCCATCTGGTGTTTATCTACGCCGTAACGATAGTAGAGGCCAGCCTGTGCTCCCCAGCAAATATGCAGGGTTGAAAAGACATGAGTCTTGGACCAATCAATGACTTGAGTAAATTCCTCCCAGTAGTCCACTTCTTCAAAAGGAAGATGTTCGACTGGTGCTCCTGTGATAATCAAGCCATCAAAATACTGGTCTTGAACTTCCGAGAAAGTCTTATAAAAAGTCTCCATATGTTCAGAACGAGTTGTTTTCGACTGATGACTTTCCATATATAAGAAATCAATATCTAACTGCAAAGGAGTATTAGCTAAATGTCGTAAAAGCTGAGTCTCTGTAACCATCTTCTGTGGCATCAAGTTTAAAATCAGAATTTTCAGTGGTCGAATATCCTGATGAGCCGCCCGCTGGTCATCCATGACGAAAATATTTTCCGTTCGTAAAATCTCAACTGCTGGTAATTTTTTATCTATTCGAATCGGCATGGAAATCTCCTTACTGTATCAAGTTTAGGCTCAAGTGAACATACAGTCATCAAATGAAAAAATCAGCTGACGAAAGTACTTCCCTTTATTATACTGTAAGAAGATATAGTTTTCAATTATAGTTTTTCTCTAACTAGATATAGCCTTTTTTTATATCAGATGAAGAGAAAACAGCCCTAGGGACTGTTTTTCATTAATAATGCATAAGCACCTTGTAGTCGTAATCTCCGATAGCTTCACGACCTTTAAGCTCATCAAGTTCGATCAAGAAGGCACAACCTGCTACGACTCCACCTAATTTTTCAATCATTTCGATGGTAGCCTTAACAGTACCACCTGTTGCCAAGAGGTCATCTACGATAAGAACACGTTGTCCTGGTTTGATAGCATCTGCGTGCATAGTCAAAGTATCAACACCATATTCTTTTTCATAGTCAGCTGAAACAACTTCACGTGGTAGTTTTCCAGGTTTACGAACAGGCGCAAAACCGATTCCCAATTCAAAAGCGACTGGACATCCAACGATAAATCCACGCGCTTCTGGTCCAACAATCATATCGATTTTTTTGTCAGTAGCGTATTGGACGATTTCACGAACAGCATAGCTGTAGGCATTACCATCAGCCATCAAGGGACTGATATCACGGAAGACAATTCCTTCCTTAGGGTAGTTTTCAATACTTGCAATGTAATCTTTTAAGTTCATAGCATTTCTTTCTTTTAAAATTTTTACTCTCTATTATAACACATTTCTTAGAAAAGAGAAATAGAAAGAAGCCTTGACACTTGGTACAAGACTTCTCATTTTTTTCTTCAATTGTTGCTATTATTGACTGAATGAAGTTCTTACTTCTTTTTGCTTTTAGATTTGTGATTGCCTTGACGATTTTGTTGGATACGCCATTCTCTTTCAAAGTAGGTCATTGTTTCAAATACTCTGCCTGGTAAACCGACATCCAGTAAGTAGATTGGAATTTTTAAAACGTTAGAATGTTTACCAACCGTAAATCTACTTCGTAGACGATTCCATAGAGATTTCGTTTTTACAAGGTCTTTGTCAAAAAAATAAACTTCAATCTGATAAAAGTCTCTCGAACTTCTACCACCCTTAATTCTCATAAGAGAAAATGTTTCTACTTGTCCCCAAGAATAAAACTGACTTTCTTTTTTTGGATGAGGCTTATAGGAAAATCCTTGAGGCGTACATTTCAAATACTCTTTATCTGACAGAAGAATTTGAAAACGTTCATACAAAAACCATCCAACAATGATGATTAAGAATAAGACAAAGAGTATTAATACCACCAATCCCACAGGTGCCTCCTTGGGATAGGATCCAAAGAAGAAAAGATAACTCAACTAAGCAGAGAACAATAGTCCAAATGATTTTCTTACTGCTCCATTTGATGATTTTCTCTTCCATTAAGCCAACTCACTTAAATATTCATAGCGTTCATATTTTTCCAGCAAGGCTTCATTCTTTTCATCCAGCTCTTTTTGAAGGGTAGCTAGTTTGCCAAAGTCAGAGCCATTTGCCTGCATCTCTTCTTCAATCTCAGAAATACGGTTCTCCAAGTTTTCGATATCGCCTTCAATACTTGCCCACTCTTGCTTTTCTTGGTAGGTCATGCGTTTCTTTTCTTCACGGACTTTGACGACTTTTTCCTTCTCAGCCTTTTGAACTTGACTTGTTGCTTCTGCTTCGAAGGCTTTTTCATCTAGGTAGTCGGTATAATGCCCAAAGAAGGGACGGATGGTGCCATTCTCAAAGGCAAGGATCTTAGTCGCCACCTTATCAAGAAAATAGCGATCGTGACTAACTGTCAAGACTGGACCTGCAAAACCTTGTAAGAAATTTTCTAGAACAGTTAAGGTCGCAATGTCTAGGTCATTAGTTGGCTCATCCAAGAGGAGAACATTTGGTTTTTCGAGGAGTAGTTTAAGGAGGTAAAGACGTTTCTTCTCTCCACCTGATAGCTTTTCAATCAAGGTGCCGTGTGTTGAACGTGGGAAAAGGAACTGTTCTAATAACTCCGCGATAGAGGTCGTAGAGCCACCACTGGTCTTAACCTCTTCTGCCACTTCTTGCAGGTAATTGATAACCCGCTTACTTTCATCTAAACCTTCGATTTGTTGAGAGAAATAAGCGATGCGAACCGTTTCCCCAATCACAACTTGACCTGCTGTCGACTCAAGACTTCCCGCAATGAGATTGAGAAGAGTTGACTTACCAACACCATTGTCACCAACGATTCCGAGACGGTCTTTGGCTTGGACCAAAAGGTTAAAATGTTTCAGAATCGGCTTGTCGTCATAGGCAAAGGAAACATCCTTAAACTCGATGACCTTTTTACCGATACGGCTAGTTTCAAAATTCATGCTTAAGTCTGTCTCAACACTATTATCTGAAACTTCCTTCTTCAAGTCATGGAAACGATTAATACGCGCCTGTTGCTTGGTTGCACGAGCTTGTGGTTGTCTACGCATCCAGGCCAATTCTTGCTTGTAAAGCTGTTCTTTTTTGTGAAGAAGCGCTGCGTCGCGCTCATCCTGTTCCGCCTTGAGACGAACATAGTCTTGATAATTTCCTTGATATTCGGTCAAACCAGCTCTGTCCAACTCGAAAATTCTCGTTGAAAGCGCATCTAGGAAGTAACGGTCGTGGGTGATAAATAACACTGTTTTCTTGGAATTTTTCAAGAAGAGGGTTAGCCACTCAATGGTCGCAATATCCAAGTGGTTGGTTGGTTCATCTAGTAACAAGAGGTCATGGTTGCCCAGAAGGACTTGCGCCAACTGAACCCGTCTTCGCAAACCACCTGATAGGGCTCCAACGGGAGTTGATAAATCCTGAATTCCCAACTTGCTGAGAACGGTCTTGACCTGACTCTCAATTTCCCAAGCTTGGAGAGAATCCATCTCCGCCATGACACGTTCCAAACGTACCTGCTTGTCCTCACTGTAGTTGAGCATGAGCAATTCATACTCACGGATCAACTGGATTTCTTTCAAATCACTCGATAGAACAGTATCCAAGACAGTCTTGTTATCATCAAAATCTGGGTCCTGAGTCAAGTAGCCAATCTTGTAATCATTTTTTGCCGAAAAAGGGCTTACGTCACCATCAAAACCTGAAACTCCTGAAAGAACATCTAAAAGAGTCGTTTTTCCAGTTCCATTGACGCCGATAAGACCGATTCTGTCCAAGTCATGAATGATAAAGGAAATATCCTTAAAGACGGTCTTGTCCCCAACGGATTTACTTAGTTTTTCAACAATAAAATCACTCATTTTTTCTCCCTCAAGTAGGCATGAATAGCTTCCAAGTTATTTTCCAAATCTCCATCCACAATAGCATACTCAATCTCTGCTAAAATTTCTCCCATTTCTGGTCCTGGTTGATAACCGTATTCCTTGATCAAAATCCCACCATTGATTTGAATTTCTTTCTTATCATGGATGGTTAGGCTGTGGTAAGTCTCTTCGATAGCTCGTGGATTGACTTCTTTCCCTTGAGCCTGACGAAGATTTTCAGCCTGTATAAGCAAATCTAGATCAAAGCGGTAACAATCGCGCTTGCTTAGTTCTCCTTCTTCACGAAGTTCTAAGATTGTTAGCAAATCTTGAACTTGCTTGGCAAATTGACGCGAAGTTTTCCAATGTTTCAAAAATTGTTGAGCATCTTCCACTTCTAGACCCCATAAAAGTGCTGCCCAGGCTTGCTCAGAAGATTCAAAGGTAAAATCAGCCTCTAAGTCAAACAAAGATTGGAGTTTGTCCTGACTACCAGCCATATCTGGAAGATAATCATAAGCTTTACTTGTAATCATAGAAGACAGACCTACTCGCCAATGAGGAGCTAGTAGAAGTTTATCAAATTCAACAAAAGTACGTTCCACAGAAATTTTCTCTAAGAGTGGCGTTAAGGTCTTCATCGCTTCAAAGGTTTCTTGCTCGAGTTCAAAACCAAGACTGGCTTGGAAACGAAATCCGCGCATAATTCGTAGGGCATCTTCGTTGAAACGCTCACTAGCTACACCAACTGCTCGTAAAACTTGATTTTCTAGATCTTGTAAACCATCAAATAAATCAACGATTTCCCCTTCTTCATCCAAGGCAAAGGCATTGACTGTGAAATCTCGGCGCTTGAGGTCCTCTTCTAACGAACGAACAAAAGAAACTGAACTTGGTCTACGGTAGTCTACATAGACATCTTCTGTTCGAAAAGTGGTCACTTCGTACTCTTCATCTCCGTCTAAAACCAAGACAGTTCCGTGCTCAATCCCGATATCAGCTGTACGAGGGAAAATCTGCTTGGTTTCTTCTGGATAGGATGATGTCGCGATATCCACATCATGGATAGGACGATTGAGTAGAGCATCCCTAACAGAGCCTCCAACAAAATAGGCTTCAAAGCCTGCTTCTTTAATTTTTTCTAATACTGGTAAAGCCTTCTGAAATTCAGAAGGCATTTGTGTTAATCTCATAATAAGTGTTCTAATCCATAGACAAGCTCATGACGCTTGACAACTTCTTTGATTCCCAAATTCACCCCTGTCATGAAGGAGCTACGATCATAGGAGTCATGACGTAGAGTCAATCCTTCTCCCTGATTTCCAAATATAACTTCCTGATGAGCTACCAAACCTGGCAAACGGACTGAGTGGATTCGCATACCATCAAAGTTAGCTCCACGTGCCCCTGAAATGAGTTCTTCCTCATCACTAGCACCTTGTTGGATAGACTCACGAACTTCTGTCATCAATTCCGCTGTTTTGATAGCTGTTCCGCTCGGAGCATCTTTTTTCTTGTCATGGTGAAGCTCAATAATCTCTACATTTGGGAAGTATTTTGCAGCTTGTGCCGCAAATTGCATGAGCAAGACAGCACCCAAAGCAAAGTTAGGAGCAATCAAGCCACCCAAGTTTTTAGAACGAGAAAATTCTTTTAGTTCTTCAATCTCTTGACTAGTGAAACCTGTTGTTCCAACTACTGGAGCAAAGCCATTTTCAAGCGCAAAACGGGTATTCTCATATGCAACTGCTGGTGTTGTAAAGTCAACCCATACATCTGCCTCAAAGCCTACTAAGGCAGCCTTATCATTAAAAATCGGAACTCCCTGCCATTGGGTCTCAGACTCGAAAGGATCTACAACTGCTACTAGTTCTAACTCAGAATCTGACAAAACCATCTGACAAGCAGCTTGGCCCATCTTTCCCTTAAAACCAGCAATAATTACTCGAATACTCATCTCAATCTCTACTCCTGTTTAAGATACAAAGGACGTTAGCTGCCCATGAAAAATAGGGAATGGCGCTGACTCTCCACGAAAGGCAAGACAGGCATCTTTTTTCAAGAGGCAGGTAGTCCGTGTTCAATTTCTAAGATACAAAGCCTGTAAGAACAAAAGGTGAAAATAGGAGGTCTAAGCAAGGAGTATCTACTCCTTGGAAGAACTATCTTTTTCACACAGGGTTTCAGGCGTGTTGAATTTCAAGATACAAAGGACCTTAGTTACCCCTAAAAAATAGTCTAGATTATGGGTGTATAGCCTAAAGCAATACTTCCTTCTCCCAAGTGAGTCCCAATAACACTACCGAAGGTTGCAATTGAAACATCTGTAGCCACTCCACCATCGATCAAAAGTTGACGTAAATCTGCTGCTTTTTGAGGAGCATTCCCGTGAATGACAGTAATCTGGTAATTCCCAATAGCTGTTGCTTCTTTAACAATTTCAACCAAGCGTTTGGTAGCCTTTTTCTCTGTACGAACCTTTTCATATACTTCTATCACACCTTGGTCATTGAAGTATAGGATTGGCTTGATACTAAGGAGATTCCCCAAAATGGCCGCACCATTTGAAAGACGCCCCCCCTTAACTAGATGGTCAAGATCATCCACCATAATAAAGGCTGAGGTATTTTCAATCTGTTCAGTTACTTTATCTAAGATAGACTCGAAACCATCTCCCTGTTCTGCCCATTTAAAGACACTCTCAGCCATATAGCCTAAAGGAGCACTTGTAATTCGAGTATCTGGAAAAGCAATGGTCAAACCTTCAAACTCATCCTTCATGTATTGGATATTTTGGTAAAATCCTGAAATTCCAGAAGATAGGAAAAGGCCTAAGGCATGTGTATAGCCTTTATCTTTTAATGATGATAAAATTTCATCTAACTTGGCAATACTTGGTTGGCTCGTTTTTGGCAATTCGCTTGCTGAAGCCATTTTTTCATAAAATTCTTGAGCGGTTAGATTTACACCTTCAACATACTCCTGTCCATCGATATTCACAGGAATGTCTAGCACAAATAAATCTTCTTTCCGCAAGATTTCCGCTTGTAGAAAAGCAGACGAGTCTGTTATGACCGCTAATTTCATTTCTTAAAACTCCAAATTAATTCCCGGTAAATCAAGGGCAATTTCTGTTACTTCGTAAGTCAAACGATTAAGCATATCCAAACATGGGCGAGCTAGTGTCTCAACTTCTTCTTGGTTGAAATCACTTGGTTGGTCGACAATACGACCTTCAACATGATTGACTTGAGAAATCGTTCCACTAATGACAAATCTATCAAAGACAATCATAAAGCTCAAAACAACTACCAAAGAAGTAACTTGATTATCTTGATCATGCTGAAGCAACTGGAAGTTTACATCAACCTTAGTTTCAGGTGCTCCATTTTCATTTTCCCATTCAAAGTTACGCGCATCAAAGTGATACTGGCTGACAAATTCTTGTTCACGTTTTAAATTCATTTTCATCTCCATTTGTACAATTACAATATAGTTGCCATTGTACCATATTTTTTTATTTTCTGCTAGATTTACTAAATACCAATCTCAGTTTTAACAACTTGGGCAATAGTATCTACATAGTAGTCAACTTCCTCAGTGGTTGGGGCTTCAGCCATGACACGCAAGAGTGGCTCCGTTCCGCTTGGACGAACGAGGATGCGGCCATTCCCTGCCATTTCTTCTTCCATCTTCTCGATAATGGCTTTGATAGCAGGAACTTCCATTGCCTTTTCTTTCATGGCATTTTCCACACGAATATTGACTAATTTTTGTGGGTAAATAGTCACTTCTGCTGCTAATTCTGATAAACTCTTACCTGTTTCTTGCATGATCTTCGTCAATTGCACAGCTGATAGTTGCCCATCACCAGTTGTATTGTAGTCCATCAAGATAACGTGACCAGACTGCTCACCTCCAAGGTTATAGCCAGACTTTCTCATTTCTTCAACTACATAGCGGTCTCCAACAGCAGTGACTGCTTTATTAATACCTTCACGGTCCAAGGCCTTATGGAAACCAAGGTTAGACATAACGGTTGTTACGATCGTATTTTGAGCCAATTGACCTTTTTCAGAAAGGTATTTCCCGATGATGTACATAATCTTGTCACCATCAACGATTTCTCCATTTTCATCAACAGCAATCAAACGGTCGCTATCCCCATCAAAGGCCAAACCGATAGCTGACCCGCTTTCTTTTACAAGTTCTTGCAAGGCTTCTGGATGAGTTGAACCAACGTTCAAGTTGATGTTAAGGCCATCTGGTGTTTCACCAATAACTGTTAATTGAGCACCTAGGTCCGCAAAAATTTGACGAGCACTTGTTGCAGCTGCTCCGTTAGCAGTGTCCAAGGCAACCTTCATCCCTTCAAGAGGAGTTCCAGTTGAAACCAGGTAGGCTTCATACTTACGCAATCCTTCTGGATAGTCAACAACCGTACCTAAGCCCTCTGCACTTGGACGTGGGAGAGTATCTTCACTGGCATCTAGCAAGGCTTCGATTTCTGCTTCTTTGTCATCGTCTAGTTTAAAGCCATCACCACCAAAGAATTTAATTCCGTTATCAAGGGCTGGGTTGTGACTAGCTGAAATCATGACACCTGCGCTCGCACCCTCTGTTTTTACTAAGTATGCTACTGCTGGTGTTGCAAGAACACCAAGTTTATAAACATGAATTCCCACTGAAAGAAGTCCAGCAATCAAGGCAGATTCAAGCATTTGACCTGAAATACGAGTGTCTCGTCCTACAAAAACTTTTGGCGCTTCGGTCGTATGTTGGCTGAGGACATAACCTCCAAAACGACCTAGTTTGAAGGCCAATTCTGGCGTTAATTCTACGTTTGCTTCTCCACGGACTCCGTCCGTTCCAAAATATTTACCCATTTTTTATCCTTTTCTATTGTGTTTTATTAGTCTTTTTTTGAATAGTCTGGCTTGGTTTCAGAACCAGTTGAAGACGAACTGTCCGAAGATGAGCTTGTCGTTGATGAGCTAGAACTACTTGCTGATCTAGCTTGTTTCGTTGTTATCTTCATGGTTGTTTCATACGGTGTAATCACCGTTGGTAAAACTGTTCCATTCTTATCAATAGCTTGTAAGGGAACTGAACCCGTATAATTTCCAGTAATTTTTTCACTCGTTGGTAAGACAGCTACAATCTTATCAATCTTAGATAAGGTATCGACATCACTTGTAACTGAAACGCGTTCATCTGAAACAGTCACACTGTCAATGAGAATCCGTTCATCAACCTTACCAGAGTCAATCTGTGGAGTGACTGGTAAATTATCCCGTGTTGCCTTCTTCCCAATTTTAACGGTGATTTTCTGCGGTGTTGCTAGGGCTGTTAAACCGCTCGGAAGATTCTCAATGGTCAAGGGTACTTCAACCGTTCCTTCTGTCGCCTGTGTTAAATCTGCAGTAACCTTAAATTTACGAGTGCTTTCTTGCATCTCACTAGCCAAGGTCACTCGATTGGATCCAGTTAAAAATACCGTTACTTCTGAACTAAAACCGCTAATAAAATACTGCTCACTATCGTACTGAATATCAATCGGTACATTTACGACCGTATTGGTATAGGTTTCTGTTCGAGCCGATCTTGCATTATTATTATTTTGGTAATTAATAGAGGTAGCGTAGATAAATAAAACGCAAGCAAAGAGGAGTGAGGAGATGATATATAAACTATTTTTTTTCATTCTTCCAGCCTCCTAATATACGCTCTGTTAAGCTTGGCTCTTGTGAATTTTCCGGAATCAGTATACAACGTAGTTCTTCCTCAAATTCTTCCATCGTTAAATCATGCTTAAAGACACCATTATAGGTAATGGAAATGCCTCCAGTTTCTTCTGACACAACAAATGTTAAGGCGTCTGATACTTCAGATAAACCAATAGCTGCACGGTGTCGTGTTCCAAACTCCTTAGAAATATCAGTGCTCTCAGTAAGTGGAAGATAAGCAGATGTTACAGCTATACGATCGCCTTTTATAATGACTGCACCATCATGTAAAGGTGTGTTTGGAATAAAGATATTGATTAAGAGTTCTGCAGAAATCTTAGCATCTAAAGGAATTCCCGTGGAAATATATTCCTGTAAGGTTCTGACACGCTGAACTGATACAAGTGCTCCAATTTTCCGCGGGCTCATATATTCAACTGCCTTAACAAAGGCCTGAATCATCTGTTCTTCTGAACTCATTGGCGTACTTGAAAAGAAATCAGTCGCACGTCCCAAGCGCTCTAAACCTGTCCGAATTTCTGGAGAGAAAATAACTACCGCTGCGATAACACCGTAAGTAATCAATTGATTGATCAACCAGGAAATAGTTGTCAAGCCTAGGGTATTTGCTGCTATCTGAGCTAAGATAAAAACTAAAACACCTCGAACCAGGATCATAATCTTGGTTCCTGCAATTGATTTTGTAAATTGGTATAAGATATAGGCAACGATAAGAATATCAATCACATTTATCAGAATACTCCAAGGACTGGAAAATAAACTAGACCAGTATTGAAGATTAGATAATTGTTGAAAATTCATTCTAGGCCTCCTCTCCATAAAAAAGCTACTCTTCATTATATCATTTTATATGAAAATTTTCTTCCCCCTACTTCATTTTAAATTGATAGAAAATATGATAGAATAAAATGATAAAAATGAAATAAGGAGAAACCATGTCCGAACTATATGATATCACCATTGTAGGAGGTGGACCTGTCGGTCTTTTCGCAGCCTTTTATGCTCACCTTCGTCAAGCCAAAGTACAAATCGTCGATTCTCTTCCTCAACTAGGTGGTCAACCTGCTATCCTATATCCTGAAAAACAAATTCTCGATGTCCCAGGTTTCCCAAATCTTACTGGCGAAGAATTGACTAGTCGCTTGTTAGAACAATTAGACGGGTTTGAGACACCTGTTCACCTCAATGAAACTGTCCTAGATATAGTAAAAAACGAGGACTATTTTACTATTACTACCAATAAAGGAAGTCACCTGACTAAAACGGTCATTATCTCTATGGGTGGTGGTGCCTTTAAACCTCGTCCACTAGAATTAGAAGGCGTGGAAGGCTATGACAATATCCACTACCACGTTTCTAATATTCAACAATATGCTGGTCAGAAGGTAACTATCCTGGGTGGTGGCGACTCAGCCGTTGACTGGGCACTAGCTTTTGAAAAGATTGCTCCAACTACACTTGTGCATCGTCGCGATAACTTCCGTGCTCTTGAGCATAGCGTCCAAGCCTTGCAAGAGTCTTCTGTGACTATCAAAACACCATTTGTGCCAAGTCAGCTTCTTGGAGATGGAAAAACTTTAGACAAGCTTGAAATCACAAAAGTTAAATCCGAGGAGACAGAAAGCATTGAATTGGACCACCTCTTTGTCAACTATGGCTTCAAATCTTCTGTAGGTAATCTTAAAAAATGGGGACTTGATCTTAACCGTCACAAGATTATCGTCAATAGCAAGCAGGAGTCAAGCCAAGCTGGAATTTACGCTATCGGTGACTGCTGCTACTACGAAGGTAAGATTGACTTGATTGCGACAGGTCTAGGTGAAGCACCAACTGCTGTTAATAATGCCATCAACTATATCGACCCCGAACAAAAAGTACAACCAAAACACTCTACAAGTCTATAAGAAAAGAACCACGAATCACACGATTCGTGGTTTTTACAGTTCCTCTGCGATTTTGTTAATCTTTCTCAGTCGATGATTGACACCACTTTTGGTGAGTGGATTTGTCAGACTATCTGCCAGCTTCTGGATAGAATAGTCTGGATGCTGAATACGCAGACGGGCAACTTCCTGCAAATCTACTGGAAGATTATCCAAGCCAATTCTATCTTTGATTTTACTGATATTGTTAATGGTTTTCATACTCGCTGAAACCGTACGAGCAATATTAGCCGTCTCTGCATTATTAGCACGATTGAGGTCATTACGGGTTTCACGTAAGATTTTGATGCCTTCGAAAGTATCACGCGCCTGCATGGCTCCAATAACTATGAGAAAGTCCATGATATCCTCAGCACGCTGAAGATAGGTCACTGCACCTTTTTTTCGTTCAATCACCTTGGCATCCAACAAGAAATGCTGAAGAAGCGCCGCAATCCCTTGGGCATGGTCCAGATAGACTGAGCTGATCTCAAGCTGGTATTTACCAGAGTCTGGATCCCGAATACTTCCGTTTGCCAAAAAGGCTCCACAGAGATAGGCACGACCTGCTTCCTCATCTGCTAGAATTTCAGGCGCAATACCAGTCTCTAGTCCAAAGAAGGAGTCTGCCAAGTGCAAATCACTGAGTAGTTCTTGGACTCGCTCATCCGTAAAAACAGTATAGACTCGATTTTTACGAAGATTACTTCTCTGATGGTGACGAATTTCTGATTTAATCTCATAGAAGTGCAAAAAAGATTCATAGAGATGACGGGCTAACTTGGCATTTTCTGTAATGACGGACAAGGTCAATCCAGAAGTCGATAAACCAATACTACCAGACATCTTAATAATGGCAGATAGTTCGTGGCGACTCAGATGGTGCTGACCCAAAATTTCTTCTTTTACTGCAACTGTGAAGCTCATTTTCTCACCTGTATAATGCGCATGAGCTCATCTACAATGAGATCGCCATCATGGAAGGCTCCGCCATTTTCCAAACGTAGGAAGTTGGATGAAATGACACGTGGGACTTGCTTACGTAAGCCTTCAAAATCATGCTCAACCTGTACTAAATACTCATCAAAACGGTTGGTATCCATATAGTCCCTCGGAACCTTTTCGATATTAACAAGGACAGTATCGATAAATGGACGGCCCAAATGACGATGCAAGACTTCTACGTGATCACTATCTGTGAAATGCTCGGTCTCTCCACGCTGGGTCATGATGTTGCAGACATAGGCAATTTCAGCCTTGGTTTCCAGAAGGGCCTGACCAATTTCTTCAATAACAATATTAGGCAAAATCGAAGTAAAGAGTGAACCTGGTCCCAAGACAATCATATCACTTTCGAGAATAGTGTTAACCACCCGGCGGCTAGCTTCAGGTTTCTCATCATCAAGCGTATTAGTGACGTAAACATGATCAATCATGCCTGGATGATCAGCAATGTGACTCTCGCCAGCTACCTCTGTCCCATCTTTAAAGACAGCATGGAGGGTCAAGGGATGGTCGCTAGATGGATAAATCTTGCCTGTTGTATGGAAAAATTTACTTAGTAATTGCATGGCATTATAGGTTGAGCCCTGCATTTCAGATAATCCAGCTATGAGAATATTCCCAAGGGGATGACCAGCAAAGGCACCTGCATCCTCAGAAAAACGATATTGAAAGACTTTCTCATAGAATTTTGGCATATCCGACATGGCAACGAGGACATTACGCAAATCACCTGGTGGTGTTAACTGTTGAATGTTTTTACGAAGTTCACCTGAAGAACCACCATCATCCGCAACAGTTACTATGGCTGCGATCTCGACATCCTTTTCCCTTAAACTTTTTAAGATAACGGGGATTCCAGTTCCCCCACCAATCACCGTAATTTTGGGTTTTCTCATGAACGGTTTACCGTTTCCTTTCTTCGATCTTTATCACGATGACTTTCATTTACTGGCCAATTTTTAGACAAATCATTTGCTAAACGCTTGGCAAAAGCCACACTTCGGTGTTGACCACCCGTACAACCAATCGCAATGGTTAAAACTGATTTGCCTTCTTTTTTATAGCCTGGTAGGATTGGTTCAACCAAGGCTGATAAATGGCGGTAAAAGTCTTCGGATTCCTCATGTTTCATGACATAGTCGTAAACAGCTTGGTCCTCACCTGTCTGATTGCGAAGTTCTGGTAGATAGTAGGGATTTGGGAGGAAACGGACATCAAAAACTAAGTCGGCATCAATGGGAATTCCATATTTGAAACCAAAGGACATAACTTCAATACGAAATGACTGCGTTTGTTCTTGGTCTGAAAATTGCTCAGCAATCGTTTTACGAAGTCCACGAGGTGTCAATTCAGTTGTATCTACTACATTTTGACTCATGTTTTTTAAGGGAGCCAAGAGCTCGCGTTCCAGCTTGATACCGTCCAAAATACGACCATCTGCTGCAAGAGGGTGACTTCTTCTAGTTTCCTTATAGCGTGCCACCAATTCCTTATCCGCTGCATCCAAAAAGAGGATTTTGAAGTCCAAATCATCTTGATTTTCCAATTCATCCAAGACAGCCTGAATCTCTGAAAAGAAGGAACGGCTACGCATATCCACTACCAAAGCTAATTTGTGGTCATCATCCTTAGTCTCAACCAACTGCAAAAACTTTGGCAATAGAGCTGGTGGCATATTATCAATGGTAAAATAGCCTAAATCTTCGAAGGATTGAATGGCTACAGTTTTCCCTGCACCACTCATCCCTGTTACAATCACCAGGTGAAGTTGTTTCTTTGTCATCTTTGTCTCCTTATATCAAAAGAAGTTTGGAAAAACCAAACTTCAAATAACTCACCCAATCTCTGCGATGACTTCAATTTCTATTTTTACATCGCGAGGTAGACGAGCTACTTCTACAGCTGAACGAGCTGGAAATTCCTCTTTAAAGGCTGTTTGGTAAACCTCATTGAAGGGTACAAAATCGTTCATATCGCTTAAGAAACAGGTTGTTTTGACCACATGGTCAAAATCAGTTCCTGCTTCAGCCAAGATAGCGCCAATGTTTTTCAAAACTTGCTCTGTCTGTTCTTGGATGGTCACTCCTACGATTTCTCCAGTTTCAGGAGATAGGGGCACTTGACCGCTAGCAAACAAAAGATTGCCAACGATTTTTCCTTGAACATAAGGTCCGATAGCCTTTGGAGCCTTGTCTGTATGGATTGTTTTAGCCATTCAATTTCCTCAAATTTTCTCTAAAATAGCATCCCAAGCCTGGTCCATTCCTGCTTTTGTTACGGATGAAAAGAGGATAAAATCATCACTTGGATCAAAGTTTAATTTCTTTTTAATTGCTGATTCGTGCTTGTTCCATTTCCCACGCGGAATCTTGTCTGCCTTGGTCGCCACAATGATGACAGGAATCTCATAATATTTAAGAAATTCGTACATCTGTACATCATCTGCCGATGGATCATGGCGAAGGTCAACGAGACTAACAACCGCTCGTAGATTTTCTCGAGTAGTTAAATATTCCTCAATCATACGACCCCATTTTTCACGTTCCTTTTTGGAAACACGGGCATAACCATAACCAGGCACATCCACAAAACGCATCTTATCATCAATATTAAAGAAATTGAGTAGTTGTGTTTTTCCTGGTTTCCCAGAAGTACGAGCTAGATTCTTACGATTAAGCATGGTATTGATAAAGCTTGATTTACCAACATTTGAGCGACCTGCAAGAGCAATCTCAGGAAGTTCATCTTGCGGATAGTGGGACTTGTTAGCTGCACTCAGCAAAATCTCAGCATTGTGTGTATTGATTTCCATAGTCACCTCTAGGCTGTCTCTAGGATTGGCTTAGCCGTTCCATTGACTGCTTCTTTTGTAATACGAACAGTTTTCACATTTTCTTGACTTGGAACTTCAAACATAACGTCTAGCATGGTTTCTTCGATGATTGAGCGAAGACCACGCGCACCAGTTTTGCGTTCGATGGCTTTGTTAGCAATTTCCTGGAGGGCTTCGTCGTCAAATTCTAACTCAACATCATCATAAGAAAGCAAGGTCTGGTATTGTTTGACCAAGGCATTTCTTGGTTCCTTCAAGATGCGAACCAAATCATCTACGGTCAACTGCTCCAAGGTTGCAAAGACAGGCAAGCGTCCAATTAACTCAGGAATAATTCCGAACTTTTGAATATCTTCTGCGATGATTTCTTGCATATAAGAGCTGTTTTCGTCAATAGCCTTGTTGTTTTGTCCAAAGCCGATAACTTTTTCACCAAGACGCTGTTTGACAATCTCTTCGATGCCATCGAAGGCACCACCCACGATAAAGAGGATATTCTTAGTGTCCACTTGAATCATTTCTTGTTGTGGATGTTTGCGTCCGCCTTGAGGTGGCACGCTAGCTACAGTTCCCTCGATAATCTTGAGGAGGGCTTGTTGCACACCTTCACCAGAAACATCACGTGTGATAGAAACGTTCTCGCTCTTCTTAGCAATCTTGTCGATTTCGTCTACGTAGATAATTCCACGTTCTGCACGTTCGATGTTAAAATCAGCTGCCTGCAAGAGTTTGAGGAGGATATTTTCCACGTCCTCACCTACATAACCAGCCTCAGTAAGGGCTGTTGCATCAGCAATAGCAAATGGTACATTCAAACTTCGAGCAAGAGTTTGAGCAAGGAAAGTCTTCCCTGAACCAGTTGGACCAATCATCAAAATGTTTGACTTTTGCAAATCCACATCTTCTGATTCTTCACGAGTGTCATGGAAATTGATGCGTTTGTAGTGGTTATATACAGCAACTGCCAAAGCACGTTTGGCACGATCTTGACCAATCACATAGTGGTTCAAGATGTTTAAGAGTTCGATTGGTTTTGGTACTTCAGACAAGTCTGCCAAGACTTCCTCAGCCAACTCCTCACGAATAATTTCCTGGGCCAACTCCACACATTCATTACAGATAAAGGCGTTGTTCCCAGCGATTATTTTTTTAACTTCTTCTTGGCTTTTGCCACAAAATGAGCAATAAACCATCATATCATTTTTCCTATTTGTAGGCATGATTCCCTTCCGTTCTAAATGATTTTTCTATCTAAAATAAGGTCATATAAAAAGCATGAATGCTATTCACCAAGTTTGTAAAAGCATTAAGCCAAAGTAGAGTAGCAAGTCCGTAGCGCTTTTTACGAAAAGCGTGTGATCCAGCCACAAGACAGACAGCACACAAAAGAGCTGTGAAAAAACCAAAAATACTACGCTCCATTAGACTTCCTTTCTCTTTCTGTATTCAATGGTAAAATCATAGACATTTTTCTCATCTTTGGAATAAGATTTGCTTGAAACAGTCTCAAAAGCAGTCAAGTCAAAATCTTCTGGGAAATAGGTATCCCCTTCAACTTGAGCATGAATTTGTGTCACAATAATCTCATCGAGATAAGGTTCAAAAAGCTGAAAAATCTGCTTGCCACCAATGATATAGAGATTCTTAGCCTGATGATGGTACCAGTCTAAAACATCCTCAACATTTTGGAAAACCAGAGTCCCCTCAATTGACTCTTCAGGATTGCGCGTCAAAATCAGAGTCTCACGTCCTGGAAGCAATCGTCGTCCCATCCCATCAAAGGTTACACGACCCATTAAAATGGCATGATTCAAGGTTGTTTCTTTAAAATGTTTTAACTCTGCTGGCAAATGCCATGGCAAGCGATCCTCTTTTCCGATCACACCCTTTTCATCTTGAGCCCAAATGGCTACGATTTTCTTTGTCATGCTTTCATCCTTTTCATTGATAGTTCTATTTTATCAAAAATCTTCAAAAAAGACTGTTTTGGAATGCCCTCCTGAATAGAAAAAATCCGTAGAAAACTTCTACGGATTTTTGACAAAATAGAGTATCTTACAAACCAGGTGCTTGTCCTAATTCTGCTGCAAGCATCCAGACTGTTTTTTCAAGGTCTGCCTTAGCACCAACGAAGATATCATTGGTTACATCATCACCTTCTTCATCTGTTACATCCAAAGCTTTTTGGAAAAGAGTGATGAGGTAACGATAAATTTCAAGAACACGTTCCAAACTTTCTTCTACATTACGGAATTCTCCAACTTCTTCTTCGATTTCACTGTGTTGAAGAAATTCTGTCAATGTAGAGTATGGTTTGCCACCAAGTGTAATCAAGCGTTCGCTGATTTCATCAAGGTAACCATCAAGGCTATCCATGTATTCATCCATCTTAGGATGCCATACTTGGAAACCACGACCACGCATGTACCAGTGTACTTGGTGAAGGGCAATGTGAGCCACATACAAGTCTGCTACTGCTTGGTTAAGCACTTCCTTTGTTTTTGCTAGCGCTTCAGGCGCTGATTTAGATAATGTTGTTACGTCTTTTAATGCATCTTTTTTCAATTCTACCATTTTTCTCACCTCATAATATTATTTTTGCAACCATATTTATTGATTACTATCTCAGTATACTACACCTAGTAGACAAAAGCAAGAAAATTAACCCATATTAAAAAAGTTCTAATTGACTGATAATTTAAGAAAATGAGTGGCTATTTATCCTAGCTATTTTCACTGTTTTTACTAGAAAATTGACTTTGATAAAGATCATAATAGAAACCTTTTGCAGCTAAAAGACTTTCATGATTTCCCTGTTCGATTATCTGTCCATCTTTAAGTACCAAAATCTTATCAGCTTCCTGAATTGTCGAAAGACGGTGAGCAATGACAAAGCTTGTTCTCCCCTTCATCAAACGTTTCATAGCCTTTTGAATCAAAAGTTCTAGACGAGTGTCAACTGAAGAAGTTGCTTCGTCCAAAATTAAGATTTTAGGATCCGCCAAGAGTGCACGCGCGATGGTTAACAACTGTTTTTGTCCAAGAGAAATATTACTTGACTCTTGGTTCATCTCCATGTTATAGCCACCAGGAAGGGTGCGGATAAAGTGATCCACATTTGCAGCCTTAGCAGCTTCAACGATTTCCTCGTCAGTTGCCTCAAGATTTCCAAAGCGAAGATTTTCCTTGATACTGCCTTCATAAAGCCAAGCATCCTGTAAGACCATCCCAAACTGGCGACGATAGTCCTGACGAGACAAGTCTCGAATATCTTGTCCATCCACTAAAATGGCACCAGCTGTCACATCGTAAAAACGCATGAGAAGGTTAATCAAGGTTGTTTTCCCTGCTCCAGTAGGTCCAACGATAGCTACCATCTCTCCAGGTTCAACATCTAAATTAAAATTGCGAATCAATGGTTTATTTTTTACATATTGGAAATCGACATTTTTGAAACTAACTTGACCTGTCAATGGTGCTAGTTCTTTCGCTTCAGCAGTTTGGACTTCTTCCTGTTCATCTAGAACTTCAAAGACACGGTCAAGCGAAGACTTAGCACTTTGTATTTGCCCTGCTAATTGAGTAATGTTTTGTATCGGTTGACTGACCTGCCACACATACTGAACGAAAGCTTGCATATTACCGATCGTCAAGCGCCCTGCAATAACCTGCAAACCACCTAAGACAGCAACTATTAGGTAAGTTAAATCAGACACGATGTGAAGGGCAGGCATCATCAATCCTGAAATAAAACTCGCCTTGAATCCGACTTGTTGCAATTCATCCGTAATCTTTTCAAATCTTTCTTGAGAATTTTCTTCGCGCCCGAAAAGTTTTAAAACATTGAAACCTGTTAAGTTTTCCTGTACAAATCCATTCATTCGTCCCAATATAGCTGCCTGCTGTTTAAAGTACGGCTGCGAACGATTCAGAATCGTTTTAGCACCAAAATAAGTAATCGGAATCGACAAGATAACAATGATAGCCAGCTGAAGATTTAGATAGAGGACCATTCCCATAACAAAAAGAATGGTAAAGACTGCGTTGACAATCTGCAAGAAGGATTGTTGAAGTGCATTAGATACGGTCTCTACATCGCTAGTAAAACGTCCCAGCAAATCCCCAAATTGGTGCTTGTCAAAGTAAGACACAGGGATGCGGTTGATTTTTTCGCTCATTTCATTTCGCAAATCCTGTATCATGGACTGCACCGCATTGGTCATGAAGTAGTTTGAGTAATAAGACCCCAACTCATAAAAAAGGCCACGCAAGAGATAGATTACCAGAATCACTGCGATATAGCTGGTATTAATCCCTGCTCCTGCAACACCATTTGCCATATCAAGAAGATTGCTGGTTAATTCTGTGATAGCAAGCCCTAATACAAAAGGCTCGATAACACTCATAATGACGCTGACTATTTTCAAGAAGACTGCAAAGAAAACAGAAAAACGGTAGGCTTTTAAATAGCTCCATAGACGAGCTAGACTAGATTGTTGTTTCATCCTTTACCTCCTATTCTTCTGTCAGAGACGCATTTTTCAACTGCGACTCAGCAATTTCTCGATAGATGTCATTTGTTTCCATCAATTCTTCATGACGGCCACGACCAACAATTTCACCCTTATCAAGGACGATAATCTGGTCAGCATCCATGATAGTTCCAACACGTTGCGCAACAATCAATACTGTAGCATCTTGCGTCACTTCCTTGAGACGACGGCGCAAGATAGCATCTGTACGGTAGTCCAAGGCTGAGAAAGAATCATCAAAAATGTAGATATCTGGACCCTTGATGACTGCTCGGGCAATCGACAAGCGTTGTTTCTGACCACCAGATAGGTTGCTTCCCCCTTCAGCCAGATGAGTTGCAAAACCTTCTTCTCGACTTTCGATAAAGTCTTTGGCTTGGGCTACATCAGCTGCTTGGTGCAAGTCCTCATGACTGGCATCTTCTTTCCCATAGCGGAGATTGTCTGCGATAGTCCCAGTAAAGAGCAAGGCCTTTTGGGGAATAAACCCAATCTTCTGGCGGAGTGATTTGAGTCGATAATCTCGAACATCTACACCATCGACCTTAATTTTCCCCAGAGTAACATCATAGAAACGTGGAATCAATTGAACCAGGGTCGACTTACCTGACCCAGTTGAACCGATAAAAGCAATGGTTTCTCCTGGTTTAGCAGTAAAGGAAATATTATGCAAAACAGGACTCTCTGTTTCTCCAGGATAGACAAAGGTTACATTATCAAATTCTAGATAACCATGAGTTTCAGTCTCTTGAATTCCGTCCTCATTTGGATCAATGGAAATCGGCATATCCATGATTTCCTTCAAGCGCTCACTAGAGACAGCGGTCCGCGGATACATGGTAAAGAGGTTTGACAAGAAAAGGAAGGACAAGAGAGCGTGGAAACTATACTCGATAAAGGCCACCAAATCCCCAATCTGCAAACTTCCCTGTTTGAGAGGATCCAAAGCAAACCAAACGATAGCTACAATCATAGCAATAATGATTTGCACAAAAAGTGGCTCCGTCAAACCAGTCAATTTGAACAAACGATTCGAATTATCCGCATAGATGGCATTTTTCTCTTCGAAACGATTTTCTTGGAAGTCTTCACGAGCAAAGGCACGAATAACACGCAAACCCATCAAATTTTCACGGACATATTGGTTAATCTTGTCCAGTGTTTTCTGTTGTTTTTCAGATAAGGGGCGCGTTTTCACTGCCACATAAAGGACTACTACAGCTAGAAAAGGAACTGAAAAAGCGACAATCCAGGCTAGTGAGGGACTAGTTAAGAAAATCATGAGAATACTCGACAGCATCATCATGGGAGTGATAACACCCAATTTAAGCGTCTGCTCTGCAAACTGCATAAGGACAAAGGCATCACTAGTAATACGAGTAACCAATGAAGAAACTCCAATTTGTTCATATTCGTGATGAGAATACTCTTGTAATTTAGCATAAACATCATTTCGCATGTCCTTAACCATGTTGGTGGTCAATTTACTAGCAGCATAGGATAGAACAACCCGCCCAAATGTCCCCAAGACGATAATAACCAACATTACGATAGCCCAAAAATAGAGTTTATCCTGGTCACCTTGGTTGATTCCCTGGTCAATCATGCGAGCAAGAACAGTCGGTAGCCCAAGATTGACAATCACAAAGAAAATAGCTCCGAAGAAGTCTAACACTAACCACTTGGGATAACGTTTGAGATAAGACCAAATATAAAGCATAATTCTCCTTTCTTTTTCATTCAAAATGCAGAAAAGAGCGTGCTTTCGCACGCCTTTTTACTAAAAAGAAGACAGGCAGTCTTAACCTCGAGTGAGGAAACTGTCTGTCTCAGATATTTGAAGCTTATTTTACAAAGTCAAGCAATGCCAAGAAGCTTTCTGGATCAAGTGATGCACCACCAACAAGAGCTCCGTCAACGTCTGGACAAGCCATGTATTCTGCAACGTTTTCAGGTTTAACTGAACCACCGTATTGAACACGTACTTTATCAGCTACTTCTTGACCAAAGTCAGCTGCTACAACGTCACGAACAACTTTACACATTTTTTGTGCATCGTCTTGCGAAGCTGATTTACCAGTACCGATAGCCCAGATTGGCTCATAAGCGATAACTGATGAAGCTACTTGTTCTGCAGTCAATCCTGCAAGAGCAGCTGAAACTTGAGCACCTACGAATTCAGCAGCTTTTCCTGCTTCGTAAGTTTCAAGTGACTCACCACAACAGATGATTGGAAGCATACCGTTTGCAAAGATTGCTTTTGCTTTTTTGTTGATATCTTCATCTGTTTCGTGGAAGTAGTCACGGCGTTCTGAGTGACCGATCACAACATAGTCAGTACCGATTTCTTTCAAAACTTGTGGGCTAGTTTCACCTGTGAAAGCACCTGCATTTTCAAAGTAGCAGTTTTGAGCAGCAACTTTAAGGTTTGAACCTTTAGCAGCAGCAAGAACAGTTGTCAAGTCAAGTGCAGGAACTGCAATACCAGCTTCAACAAGGTCTGCTGAAGGAAGTTTTGATGCTACTGCTTCAACAAATGCTTTTGCTTCTTCTGGGTTTTTGTTCATTTTCCAGTTACCAGCGATAAATGGTTTACGTGACATTTCACATACCTCTTTTTTCATTTTATTTTCTACTTATTTTATCATATTTAAAGATAGCTTGCAAATCTTACTCTGTAACTAGAAGTCTTCTTTTCAAAAACTTTCCAGTTGCCGTTTTTATTTAGAAGCTGGCTTTCTCCTAGTCAATTTGACCACTGCTTCTGTCCTAGCCGTGTGTGGAAACATATCAACAGACTGGATATAGTGTAGATCATAGACCTTTACCAAACGGACTAAATCGCGCGCCAAGGTAGATACATTGCAGGAAATGTAGACCATCTTTTCAGGAGCGTATTTAACGATGGTATCCAAGAGTTTGTCATCTAAACCGGTACGAGGCGGGTCTACAATCAAGGCATCGGCACGATAGCCTTCCTTGTACCAACGAGGGATGATTTCTTCTGCAGTTCCAGCCTCATAGTGAGTATTGGTATAACCCATGCGCTGGGCATTTTCTTTGGCATCCTCAATAGCTTCTGGAATAATATCCATCCCTCTCAAGCTTTTGACTTTCTTAGCAAAGGCAAAACCAATGGTCCCAACACCACAATAAGCATCAATCAGATGGTCGTCCTCAGTCACGTCCAAGGCCTTAACGGCTTCACTATAGAGAATTTCAGTCTGTTCAGGATTGAGCTGGTAAAAAGCTCGTGGTGAAAGAGAAAATTCATAGTCAAGAACACCCTCGCGTATACTATCTTGACCCCAAATAATCTCGGTCTTGTCTCCATAAATCTCACTGGTTTTCGCAGTATTGGTATTGACTGCAACTGTCACCACTTCTGGAAAATCCTTGACTAGGTCTTGAACTAAGAGAGTCAAGTTCAACTGGCGATTAGTGACGATAATGATTTGAACCTGCCCAGTTTTCCGTGCTCGACGAACCATGATAGTTCGAACTCCAAGAATTTTCCGTTCATCCGTAATCGGAATTTGATGATAGGTCAAGAGTTCAGCAATGCGGTTGGCAATCGCTTGTGTCTCCTTGTCTTGAACCAGACAGTCTTTTAATTCAACCAGATCATGCGAATTTTGAGCATATAATCCCGCCTTAACTTGGCCTTTAAACTTTCGAGTTTGGAATTGCAGTTTAGCCCGATAATACTTAGGCTCCTGCATGCCAATGGTTGGTCTAATTTCATAGTTTTCGTAGCCTGCAGGTTCAAATTTCTTCAGAGCTTGATGAAGGAGATCTGTTTTGAACTCCAGCTGCTTGTCATAATGCAGATGCATGATTTGACAGCCACCACACTCATTATAGATAGTACAGTCTGGGACTACTCGAAACTTAGATTTTTTATTAACCTCAAGCAGTTTGGCCTCAACGTAGTTACGCTTAACAGAAGTCACCTGACAATAGATATCTTCTCCCTTGAGGGCTCCTGGAACAAAAACGAGGGTTTTCTGGAAAAAACCAATTCCTTCCCCGTTAATCCCCATGCGCTTGATTTTTAATGGAATTTTTTGTTTGACTTTTAGATTCATAAGTCTATTATACCACGTAGTTTCTCAATGGTTAAGAATATGTTACAATAAAACCATGAATACAAAGATATCTTTTTCCTCATTGGATTTCCCTGAGCAATTACGAACTTATATAAAAGGGACAAGCCTTTCTGACAGCTCTTCTCATTCAGGCGCAAGGGTCCTTTATCTTGACTCAGGTTACTATTTGAAAATAGATCAAAAGGGAAGTTTAGAGCGAGAAGCTAGCATTGCAAGGTGGTTTGAAACCAAAGGACTGGGAACTCCAGTCATCCACTATCTATCTACAGATAAAGACTACTTCCTGACTAAAGAGGCTATTGGTCATGATGCTCTCGCTTTTTTAGACCAACCAGAAAAAATCTGCCGAACAATGGCAGAAGCTCTTAAAAAGCTTCACAACTTAAACCCACACAATTTTCCATCAGAAAATCATTTACAGACCTATAAAGACAGAGCCTTTAAAAACTATGAAAAAGGGGAGTTCTATGCCAAGGCACTCCTACCCCAATTCCAGATTAACAGTCGCGAAGAGGCCTTCCAACTCATCCAAGAACAAGGGCACCTTTTAAAGACAGATGCCTTTATTCACGGGGACGCCTGTCTACCGAACTTTATTCTAAAAGATGCTGACCATTTCTCTTGCTTCATTGATCTTGGTTTGGCTGATTTCAGTGATCGGCATATCGATCTCTTTTGGGCAATTTGGTCCCTCAATTACAACTTAAAAGACCCCAAATATGCTGAACTATTTCTCGACTGTTACGGGAGAGAGCTGGTTGATAGCAACAAACTTCGACTCGTTGCTGCCTTTGAAGCATTTGGACAAGAGGTAAACCATGAAAATCACAAAACTTGAAAAGAAAAAACGACTCTATCTGCTCGAACTTGATAACGACCAAACCTGCTACATTACAGAGGATACCATTGTTCGCTTTATGTTGACTAAAGGGAAAGAGATCTCAGCTGAAGAACTAACTGAGATTAAATCCTTTGCACAATTTTCCTACAGTAAAAATCTAGCTCTCTACCACTTATCCTTCAAGGCCCGTACTGAAAAAGAAGTTAGAGATTATCTTGCCAAACATGAAATTGATGAGAAAATCATTCCCCAAGTCATTCAGTCTCTAAAGGACGACAACTGGATCAATGACCGCCAATATGCACAAGCTATCATCAATTCCAATCAGCTTTCAGGAGATAAGGGAAGCTATGTGCTGATGCAGAAGATTTCTCAAAAAGGGGTTGCTAAGTCCGTTATCCAAGAAGTTTTACAAGAATTTGATCTGACGGAAGTCGCAGAACGTACAGCTGAAAAACTACTGAAAAAATATCAGGGAAAATTGCCAGCCCGCGCCTTGCAGGACAAGATTATCCAAAATCTGACCAACAAAGGGTTTTCCTACTCAGAAGCCAAGGCTGCCTTTGATCAACTAGATAACCAGGTCGATGAAGAAACTGTCCAAGAGCTAATTTTTAAAGAGTTGGATAAGCAATACCCCAAATACTCACGAAAGTATGAAGGATACGAACTCAAGCAACGTTTGACCCAAGTTTTAGCTAGAAAAGGTTATGATTTTTCGGATATAGCCAGCGCTCTAAGAGAATATCTTTAATTTTTTCATAAAAAAACTAAGAACTTTAAACAAAAATGTGATACAATAGTAAACGATAAACTTATAAATTGTAGAAAGTTGGTTAGTTATGAAACTTCCAAAAGAAGGCGACTTTATTACAATTCAAAGTTATAAGCATGATGGGAGTCTTCACCGCACTTGGCGAGACACCATGGTACTAAAAACAACAGAGAACGCTATTATCGGCGTCAACGACCACACACTTGTTACCGAAAGTGACGGTCGTCGTTGGGTAACTCGAGAACCGGCTATTGTTTACTTTCACAAAAAATATTGGTTTAATATCATTGCCATGATCCGTGATAATGGGATTTCCTACTACTGCAACATGGCTAGCCCATACTATCTAGACGAAGAAGCTTTAAAATACATCGACTATGATTTAGATGTTAAAGTTTTTACAGATGGCGAAAAACGCCTCTTGGACGTCGAAGAGTATGAACGTCACAAGCGCAAGATGAATTATCCTGATGATTTAGACTATATTTTGAAAGAGCATGTTAAGATTCTTGTTGATTGGATCAACAATGAACGTGGCCCCTTCTCAGAAGCCTATGTCAACATTTGGTACAAACGCTACGTAGAACTAAAGAATCGGTAAAGTTGTCAAACTAGGGTGTCTGCCCTAGTTTTTTTATAATCAAAAAACCTGCCTAATGTGGCAGGTTTTCGTTTAAATATCTAATTTTGTAACGGTGAACTTGATATGGGAATAATCTTTCTCGATATCCTTATCTACCATAAAGGCTGTTGCATCCTTCTTGACCTGCACCAAGTCGATATTCTGGGCTTGAGCTGCATAGACACAGCCACAGTAGCATTGGCGATAGATGTCATACTCTTCACACATCTCTACAGAACGTTTGTAACCTTGATTTTTCTTAAAATCACTCGGAAGATAATGAGTGGTGTAAATTTTCTGCACGTCGATCCCGATACTATTGATGGTTTGTGAATTTTTGTGAGGACTGATCGTCAGGGCCGAACCAAAGTAGTCAAATCCTAAGTCCATAGCCACCTGCGCTGTCTTGTCCAAACGATAGTCAAAACAAACCTTGCAACGATCGCCACCTTCCGGTTCTTCTTCCAAACCTCGAACCAGTTTACGGTACTCATTGGGTTCGTATGGTGCTTCTAGGTATTGGACATTGTTGCCAGTTCGTTCATTGAAATCACTAACAAACTTTTTTGTCACATAGGCACGCTTGTGATACTCAGCTTTAGGATGGATATTGGAATTAGCAAAATAAATAGTCACATCCGCATACTTGGTCAAGTACTCTAGAGTGTAGGTGCTACAAGGAGCACAACAGACGTGCATGAGAATGGTTGGTCTTTCTTCATTTTTTTCCCAAACTTGAACCATCTTTTGCATGACTCGGTCATAGTTGATCTTTTGATTGGGATTCATCTTACTTAGAATTTCTTCTACATCGATCATACTCTTCTCCTTTTCTTCTTGTTATTTTATCACAAGAAGGCTCTTTGGGCAAATAGGTTTTCGTGCTTTACTCAGTTTTTAAGTCCTTGTCCAATACCTTGCCCATCCTTTTTAGACCGATTATTAGGATAGGGTAGGTTAAAAGCAAGATAAGGCCTAGAACTAAAAAGATAGCTACAAGACCCCAACGATCAATCAACCAGCCTGTCAGTGGAAATATGACAATCATGGAAAGACTAAAGAGCATGGAATTGATACTAAGCATAGTTGCTCTTACACTGGAAGGTAAATAACCTTGTAAGTCATTAAAATAGATCGGCTGATAAACTGCATAAAGTGTATCAGTTAAAAGATATACAAGAAGAAAAGCAAAGGGGGTCCCTGAAAACACCAACAACAAGGCCAAGCCCGTTAGTGCAACAAGAGTCGGAAAAACTCGATTACTATTCCATTTTTTACCGATTTGACTAGCTACATAAACAGCTATAAGATTTAACCCACTACCAATAAGCATAACCAGTGAAACCTGCCATCCTGCTAAGTCACTTATTTTCTGCTGATAATAAAAGTAAAACATACACATGAGTGTCCCTACTAGCTGATAAGTCAGCATCCAGTAAAAGAGTACTGGTTTTTCCTGCCATTCTTTACGAACTTGCTGGACAATCATTTTAAAGGTTAAGACTTCATTTTTCTCTCTCTTAGCCATTGGTTCTTTCATAAAATAAATCAAAATGATAGAAAGAAATGAAAATCCTATGGCAATCAGATAGGTCCAGGCAAGTGCTCCGTGAATAAAGAAGCCTGCCACAACTGTACCTAGGGTTCGGGTGACTTCTGCCACACCAGACAAAAAGCTAGAAATCTGAAGATAACGGTCCTTTTGACCCGCTTCAACCGCCGAATCATATAAGAAAGCGGTACTGGTTCCTGAGTCAAAATTGTAGGACCAAGCATTAACCATCATGGCAATCGCATAAATCCAAAAATTCCCCTGACCAAACAAAATCAAGATAGAGGACACAATACTGGCCAAGCGTGCCAAATAGAGATTGGTCTTGTAACTAAATCGATCGGCCAACATACCAGATGGGATTTCACACAAGAGACTTGTCCCATGAAAGATACTCTCTAATAGACCGATTTGAAGCAAGGATAGACCATTTTGGATGAAAAATAAAATCCAAAAACTGGTAATCCCAAAATAAGAAGTGAATTCCAGACCTGCTAGGAGTGGAATATTGCGTTTGTAAGTTCTTTTAAACATTGTTTTCTCTCTTTCAATATGTAATATGAGTTTTTCTAAAAGACTTACTTAGAGTTGCCTACATTTTCTCCACCTCTTTCATTTAAAGTAATACTCAATGAAAATCAAAGAGCAAACTAGGAAGCTAGCCGCAGGCTGCTCAAAACACTGTTTTGAGGTTGTGGATAGAACTGACGAAGTCAGTAACATATATACGGCAAGGTGAAGCTGACGTAGTTTGAAGAGATTTTCGAAGAGTATAAAAACGCCAGACGGCGTTTTTATGGCTATTATGGTTTGATACGGTGCAACATACGTGGGAATGGAATAGCTTCACGGATGTGTTTAGTTCCAGCTGCGAAGGTTACCATACGCTCGATACCAATACCAAATCCACCGTGTGGTACTGTACCATATTTACGAAGGTCAAGGTAGAATTCGTACTCTGTAAGATCCATTCCAAGTGATTCCATCTTAGCGACAAGGGCATCGTAGTCTTCCTCACGCATGGAACCACCGATGATTTCTCCGTAACCTTCTGGTGCAAGCAAGTCTGCACAAAGCACACGATCCGGGTTACCAGGAACTGGTTTCATATAGAAGGCCTTGATGGCTGCTGGGTAGTTCATGACAAATGTTGGCACACCAAAGTGGTTTGAAATCCAAGTTTCGTGTGGTGAACCAAAGTCATCTCCATGCTCAAGATGTTCGTAGTCAGCATCTTCATCATTTTCATGCTCTTGCAAGAGATCAATCGCTTCATCGTAAGTAATACGTTTGAACGGCTCAGCAATATAACGTTTCAAGAGCTCTGTATCACGTTCCAAGGTTTCCAAGGCTTGAGGAGCACGATCTAGAACACCTTGGAGCAACGCTTTTACATAAGCTTCTTGCAAGTCAAGTGACTCATCGTGTGTCAAGTATGAGTACTCCGCATCCATCATCCAGAATTCAGTCAAGTGACGACGAGTCTTAGATTTCTCTGCACGGAATACTGGACCAAAGTCAAAGACACGACCAAGAGCCATAGCACCAGCTTCAAGATAAAGCTGACCAGATTGGCTCAAGTAGGCTGGTGTTCCGAAGTAGTCTGTTTCGAAAAGTTCTGTAGAATCTTCTGCTGCATTTCCTGAAAGAATTGGGCTATCAAACTTCATAAAGCCATTCTTGTCGAAGAACTCATAAGTTGCATAGATGATAGCATTACGGATTTGCATGACAGCAACTTGCTTACGAGAACGAAGCCACAAGTGACGGTTATCCATCAAGAAGTCTGTTCCGTGTTCTTTTGGAGTAATTGGGTAGTCTTGAGATTCACCGATGACTTCGATGTCTGTAATATCCAACTCATAACCAAATTTTGAGCGCTCGTCTTCTTTAACAACACCTGTTACAAAGACTGATGTTTCTTGGCTTAGGCGTTTGATGGTGTCAAATTTTTCAAGACCTACTTCTTCTCCAAATTTTTCGATAAAGTTTGGTTTGAAAGCCACGCCTTGGAAAAAGGCTGTTCCGTCACGCAATTGTAAGAAGGCAATTTTTCCTTTTCCTGACTTGTTAGCAACCCAAGCACCAATAGTGACTTCTTGACCAACGTAGTCTTTTACTTCGATAATTGTTACACGTTTTGTCATGTTTTATCTTCCTTTTTTTGTTTAACTTGTCTAAAGACATTATTACCCACTATTGTACCACAAATAATGCCTGATAGCTAGATTCTATCAGAGAAAAATCTCAGGTTTTATCCAAAAAAATCTCCGTCAAGACGACGAAGATCTTATTTTTATTTTTTCATAAATAGGTGCAAACGACGAATAGCTTCTTTAAGAGTTTCCAAGTCTGTCGCATAGCTGAGACGGACATTCTCTGGCGCACCAAAGCCTGCTCCCGTAATCAAGGCCAGACCAACTTCCTCAAGAATAGCCGTTGTAAATGCTGTTACATCTGTATAGCCTTTCATCTCCATAGCTTTTTTAACATTTGGGAAGAGATAGAAAGCTCCTTGCGGTTTGACTACTTCAAAGCCAGGAACTTGGCTCAAGAGAGGATAAATGGTATTGAGACGTTCCTCAAAAGCCTGACGCATAGTTTCTACAGAGTCTTGTGGACCAGTTAGCGCTTCGATGGTTGCGTATTGAGATACAGCGGTTAGGTTTGAAGTTGTTTGACCAGTCAATTTGCTCATAGCAGCAATAATTTCTGGATCACCTACTGCATAACCAACACGCCATCCTGTCATAGCGTAGGCCTTAGACACTCCATTGATGACAATAGTTTGTTTGCGAATAGCTTCTGACAGACTAGAGATTGGAACGAACTCATTCCCGTTATAGACCAAACGTCCATAAATATCATCTGCTAGAATCAGAATGTCATGTTCAACTGCCCAGTTTCCAATTGCTAATAATTCCTCACGAGAGTATATCATACCGGTAGGATTAGATGGTGAGTTAAGAACCAAGACTCTAGTCTTATCTGTGCGAGCAGCTTCTAATTGCTCCACAGTTACTTTAAAGTGATTGTCTTCCTTGGCTTGGACAAATACTGGAAGGCCTTCGGCCATCTTAACCTGGTCCCCATAGCTGACCCAGTAAGGAGTAGGAATGATTACCTCATCTCCAGGGTTGATAACAGCCATAAAGAAAGTATAAAGGGAAAACTTGGCACCTGTAGCAAAGGTGACTTCATTTGTCGCCACAGAATAACCATAATAACGTTCAAAATAGGTATTGACCGCTGCTTTTAATTCAGGCAAACCTGAAGCTACCGTATAGAAAGAAGCACGTCCATCTCGAATAGCCTCAACAGCAGCATCTTGAATGTTTTCAGGAGTATGGAAATCTGGCTGACCTAAAGTTAAGAAAAGAACATCTTTTCCTTCCGCTTTTAACTTCTTGGCTTTTGCATCGCTAGCCAGAGTGACGCTTTCTTCCATTTCTAAGACACGTTTGGATAATTTCATAGCTTCTCCTTTTCGAGTATGACTCCTGTTTCAAAATCAACCAGATAGTAGTCTCCACCAGACTTGATTTCCCAGACGGGCTTATCAGCGTAACGTCCAAAGGTAATCTTGTCGATTTCAGTTGCTCCTTTTTCTCTAACAACTGCTTCTGCTTTTTCTTGTGAAGTACCACTTTCTAGTTGATACACATAGATTTTTTGACTATTTTTCTCAATTAAAACAGCTATTGGCTTTTGATTTTTATCTTGGCCGAGAACACTATAGTAGCTCTCTAAACCATTAAAAAAGTCAATCTGACTATCCGTTTCCAGCTCAGCATACTGCTTGGCCAGTCTCTCCCCTTCTGTCTTTGCAGTTCGATAAGGCTTCATACCAAGCCACACCAAATAAAGAAAGGAAGAGGTCACAACTAGAGCCAGCATGGTTAAGCCAATACTGTACTGAAATAATAAGAAATTTTTTTCTTTTTTCTGTCTCATTTTCACTCGTCTATTTTACCATCTATCCAAGTGAATTACAAGTGAATAAAAGAGGAGGATTTGTCTCGGAACTTCTCTTATGACAGGAATATATGACGCTTGAATCATTGATTTCACAGACTTTTCCTAATCTCTACTCCTAAAAATAATCTTGACTATCATCGATTTTTATTTTCTGGGCAAATTTCTTGCAAATGATTTCGTTTTGTTGTAACATTGTTTATAACAACAGAGAAAGCTCTGATTAAAATATAAAGGAGACTCCCTATGTCTAAAAAAGTATTATTTATCGTTGGTTCACTTCGTGAAGGTTCCTTCAACCACCAAATGGCGCTAGAAGCCGAAAAAGCTCTTGCAGGTAAAGCTGAGGTTAGCTACCTTGACTACTCAGCAATCCCACTTTTTAACCAAGAACTTGAAGTTCCAACTCTTCCAGCTGTAGCAGCAGCTCGTGAAGCTGTTCTGGCTGCTGATGCTATCTGGATTTTCTCACCAGTCTACAACTTCTCAATTCCTGGAACAGTTAAAAACTTGCTTGACTGGCTTTCACGCGCTCTTGACTTATCTGAAACTCGTGGTCCATCTGCTCTTCAAGATAAAATCGTTACTGTGTCTTCAGTAGCAAATGCAGGTCATGAACAACTCTTTGCAATCTATAAAGACCTCTTACCATTCATCCGTACACAAGTTGTAGGTGAATTCATTGCAGCTCGTATCAATGATTCTGCTTGGGTAGATGGTAAACTAGTCCTTGAAGACAGTGTTGCTACTTCACTAAAACAACAAGCTAAAGACTTGATTCAAGCTATTCAATAATTGAATCATAACCACCCGTCTAACGGGTGGTTTGCCCCAGGGCTATAAGCCCAAATTACCAGCCAG
>NZ_JWAJ01000076.1 GCF_001068775.1 Streptococcus pseudopneumoniae | reverse complement strand
TGGTAATTCACTGTTTGGTACTTTACCTTTACCGTCTTCACCGATTGTAACAGTGATTGGGTGGTCTTTATCTTTACCTGGAATTTCTACCTTAGTTCCTGGTGGGAATTGTGAGCCATCTGGTTTCTTCGGTGTTACTGTTACGTCTCCAGTCTTAGGATCTTGTTCAACATCTAGTGTTGGTGTCTTATGTGCTGGTGTTGTTACATCTACTGGTTTTGATGGGTTCTTATTAGGTTCTGTTACTTTTCCTTTTCCTGGGATATCTTTCTTAGGAAGATTGTCATTTGGTACTTCACCTGAACCATTGTCGCCAATCGTAACAGTGATTGTAATTGGGTTTCCATCTTTATCTTCACCAGGGATTTCTACCTTAGTTCCTGATGGGTATGGGTTTCCATCTTGTTTCTTAGGCGTTACTACTGCATCACCATTTGGTTTTTGATTAATTTCAATCGCAACTGGTTGTTCTGTTGTTGGAGCATCTGGTGTTATCTTACTTGGTGTTTCAACTGGAACTTCTTCCGTTGGTTTACCTGGTTCTGTAATCTTACCTGTTCCTGGGACTTTACCTTCTGGTAATTCACTGTTTGGTACGTTACCTTTACCGTCTTCACCGATTGTAACTGTGATTGGGTGATCCTTATCTTTACCTGGAATTTCTACCTTAGTTCCTGGTGGGAATGTTGAGCCATCTGGTTTCTTCGGTGTTACTGTTACGTCACCTGTCTTAGGATCTTGATCCAACTCTAGTTTTGGTGTCTTATGTGCTGGTGTTGTTACATCTACTGGTTTTGATGGGTTCTTATTAGGTTCTGTTACTGTTCCTGTTCCTGGGACAGCTTTCTTAGGAAGGTTGTCATTTGGTACTTCACCTGATCCATTATCACCAATTGTTACTGTGATTGGGTGATCCTTATCTTTACCTGGGATTTCTACCTTAGTTCCTGGTGGATATGTTGATCCATCTGGTTTCTTAGGCGTTACAATCGCATCTCCATTTGGTTGTTGAGTAATTTCGATTGTAGGAGTTTGAGTTGTTGGTGTCTTAGGATCTGTTCCATTTGTGATTTCTTCCTCATCTGGAATTCCATCGTTATCATCATCTGGATCAGTAACATCTGGAATACCATCTCCATCTGTATCACGTTGAATTGTAACTGGAACTTCCACTACAACTTCTTCATCACCATTCTTCACTTTAACTGGGATTGTAACTTTACGTTCTTCTTCTTTTGGTCCCCAATCTGTTACGGTTGGTGTTCCAGTTAAGTTACCATCACCATCTACTGTTAAACCATTGACTGGTGTTTCTGTAGTGATTGTTGAACCTGGTTTATTTGGTGTCACAACTTTTGTTGGCGGTACTGGTGCTTTTTCTTTCACTTTTCCTGGATCTGTGACTGTACCTGTTAATTTATCAGCTACTTTTGGAGTTGCATCTTCTGTATCTGGAATTCCATCGTTATCATCATCTGGATCCTTAACATCTGGAATGCCGTCTCCATCTGTATCACGTTGAATTGTAACTGGAACTTCCACTACAACTTCTTCATCACCATTCTTCACTTTAACTGGGATTGTAACTTTACGTTCTTCTTCTTTTGGTCCCCAATCTGTTACGGTTGGTGTTCCAGTTAAGTTACCATCTCCATCTACTGTTAAACCATTTACTGGTGTTTCTGTAGTGATTGTTGAACCTGGTTTATTTGGTGTCACAACTTTTGTTGGTGTAGTTTTTTCTTTTTCCGTAACTGGTGCTGGTGGTATAACCTCAGCTACTAATCTTCCTTTAGCCGTTCCTTTAGCTACTGGACTTGCAAGAACTACATTATTCTCAATTGTCTTAGATACTTTTGCAGTTACTTCTGTTTTATCTGCAACTTCAGCATCAGAAATTGTTACAACACCTGCTGGGGTTACTGACACTTTATCAGCTGACTTACCATTTACTGTCCAATTATTTCCTGATTTTGTAACTGTAACAGTCTCTGGTGTAGTCTTACCTGTTGGTGTATAAGTAAGTGTAATAGTGTCTACATCTTGTGGCGTTGTGCTATTTGGGAGTGTTGGTGGTGTAATTGTCACACTACCGTTCTCGTTAGCCACTACACTAGGTGCTGTTGGTGTTACTGCAAATACTACCTGACGTTTGATTTCTGCTGGTGCAAATGTTCTTCTAGTCGTGCTAGTAGCATCTGTAAAAGAATCTTTCCCTTGTGGGAATATTGCTGTTGCAAATCGAGTGTACTTCCCTGAATTATCTAGGGTAGTTCCACCATCCAGACTATTTCCTTGCTTCCATGTCCACGTCATACCACTTGGTAAATAATTATTTACACGATCTGCTTTATCTTCACTATCTACTACTTTTAGATAGTTATGCGCATCAATATTTTTACCACTGTTTGCTACATTTAATGTTGAACCTACTGGTACTTTTGCTATACCATTTTCTAAATTTTTCGATTCAATATCAACCACACGATACTTGAATTTCAAATCACGGCTATCTGTAGCACTACTTCCTTCTACATGTAGAGTTGATTCATGTATTCCTAAAGTTTCAGTGTTCAATACAGTACCTGAAGACAAACGAGTTGCATATGGAGTTGCTTCAGTTTTTCCTGTTTGAGATGCAAAGGTAGATGAGGTTACTCCTTTTGGAAGCCCATCTTTAACTTCTACTTTAGAAATGATACCAGAATTATCCCACACTTTCAATTCAGGGTTAAATTCAGCACCGCGATAAACTGTAAAGATTGGTGAATTGGCTGTTTCTGTTAATGTAACACCATTTAAAGTAGCTTGTGGTTTTTGAACATCTTTTGCAATTGCTTTTGCTGGATCTGAATCAGTACTATCTCCATTCTTCGTAACTACTGTTACTTCTGTTCCGTCTTTTACTTTATTTTCCGGAATCGTGATTTCCCCAGTATTTGGATTGATTTGTACTTCTGGAGTATTTACTGTCCAGTTTCCTTTCGGATCTTTCTTTCCTTCAGCTGTTTTGGGTTGATTATCTTCTCCTATATAGCTTACAGTAATCTTATCTGCTTTTGTTGGATCTTGTGGTTTACCTGTAACATCACCATTATCCTTAGCTGTTGCTACTGGTTTAGCTGGTTTAGAGAATTTCGCTGTTGCTTTTGCTGGATCTGAATCCGCACCATTTCCATTCTTCGTAATTACTGTTACTTCTGTTCCGTCTTTTACTTTATTTTCCGGAATCGTGATTTCCCCAGTATTTGGATTGATTTGTACTTCTGGAGTATTTACTGTCCAGTTTCCTTTCGGATCTTTCTTTCCTTCAGCTGTTTTTTGCTTGTTATCTTCCCCTGTATAGCTTACAGTAATCTTATCTACTTTCGTTGAGTCTTGCGGTTTTGCAGTTACATCCCCATTATCTTTAGCTGTTGCTACTGGTGTTTGTGGTTTATCATCTATAACATGTACCGCCGCATCTACAAGAAACGTGCCACGTTGTGGTATTACTACTTCTACCGTACCATGAACAGGTTTTCCTGGCTCAGTGACTTTCGATACATCAGGATCTTTAAACCAACGATAAGTTGTACCTTTTGGCAATTTATTGGTATTTCCAATACTCTTAATAGCATCTGGAACAACTCCTACTTTAGTAGTTTGCTCTTTAGATACTGGTTGGAAATTGAAATTAGTTGCTTCTTCCGGTCTCAATGGCAACGTACCGATGATGGCGTTTTGTCCTTCTTTATACCGATCTCTTCCTCCCAATGTATACCCTCCATAGGCAAGATACGGATCATTAGCTAGACGTGATTTGATCTCTGATAACATCGGGTTGCTTTTATCTTTTTTACCCCAATCCGACATAATACTTTGATCCAAGTCATCACCTTCTAAAACTTTTGTTTTGAAAGTCATAATTGTACGGTTCCCAGCAGTCACGTTCATTTTATCCTCGATAACTCCACGAACAAGATTGTATTCAAGACCGCCTTTCTTGATACCTAACATATCCAGAACTCGAGGGAATGCATCTTCATTAGGCTCTGTACCATCTCCACTATTTTTACGATAAATATTCTTCTTCCATGAATTTGATGGTTCTATATAATCCATCCAAGCATCTGCATTTTCAGCATAAGTTGATCCAGAACGTTTCTCTCCATCTTTCACATAAGCACGGAATACAGGGTGGTCATACTCCCACGCTGAAGCAGTAGGATATGTTTTATAAGATTCCTGTTTACCGTTTTTAATTTGGGTATAAGTAAAATCATACGGATCTCCAACCGTACGCGGAATTGCAAGTGAGATTTTTTTAGACAATCCTGCCTGCGCATTTGCCGCTGGACCTGAGTCTACAATCCAGTAATAATACTTGCTACCATTTTCTTCAATACGCATCTCACGATACACACGAATGTTATCATAAGCTTGATTAGCTTTTCCTTTACTTACGAAAGCATACTGCTTCGTATCTGGTGAAAATACATCGCGGTGTGAGTAATCAATCATAGGATTTTCAGTCCAACCAACACCGAAGTCTGTGTCTTTTGTTGCACGAACAATACTCGTTCCACGACCAACTACTTTCCCATCTTTAGTTACTACAGCTGTGACTTCCGCACCTTCCACCATTAGGTTAGGATCAACGTCAACAGTAAAGTATCCATTAGATTGCGACTTCGTTTTATATTTTTGTCCTCCTACTGTGATTTCCACATCAGATTCCGCTGCTGTATATCCATCAACTTGTTTAATATAGGCCAGGCTATCATTGAAGGAAACTGTATGTCCTTCGCTTACAACTTCAGTAGCGACAGTTGTGCCATTCACTACCAATGTAACTGTATCTCCAACTTTAATCCCAGGAGCATTTAACTTGAACTGTCCTGAATCATCAAGCGTTGAAGTTACCAACGTCTGGCCATTTTTCTTAATTTGAATTGTTGAAGATGGTGTCGCATAACCTGTAATAAATCCAGAATCTGCTACAACGATTCCTAATTGTCCACGTTTTGTATCTTTATCTATTGGTACAGATCTTAGACCTGTTCCTTCACCCATACTTTGACCATTACGTGGATCATGAGAACCTGAAGTCAAACGATTACGTGCAATCATAACAGAACTTTCGTTACGTTTGATGACACGATTCATATCCTCAACATCACGAAGGCTGACTTCTACACCACCAAATACAGACTTAGCTACGGCAACTTGGGCAATAGCTTTTTCCAAGATTTCACGTGTCAAGTCATTCTCTGGTGTTTGGGCGATAGTCTGCTCCAAACGATCAATAGATAATTTGAGACTAGCTTTAGCTTTCTCCAGTTGCTCAGCATTAGTATTTTCTGAAGTTTCCTCAGACTTAGCTGAAATTTCTGAAGTTGGCTTCGCTACTTCTGGCTTGATTTCCGGAGTTACATCCTGTGCACTTCTATCGTTTTTCTCCTCTTCTTTGACTTTAGGAGTTTCCACTGCTCGTAGTTGGTCCAAAACATTGGTCAAGCGAGCTACCAAGGCATCCACTTCTTCTTGACTCACTTTTGAACCAGCGAGAGTCTGTTCAGCCTTAACAAGTTCTTCCTTAGCAGTAACCAAAAGATCTGTATTAGCAGCTTCCTTGACGTGGATCCGGTCTTTGATCTGTGCCACAAGCTGACTTGCAGTAGCTGTATCCACTTTTACAGAACTAGCAG
>NZ_JWAJ01000075.1 GCF_001068775.1 Streptococcus pseudopneumoniae | reverse complement strand
CTTCTAGAAATTAAGTTGACTTTCCTAATCTCTTTGTTCACATCTTAATTCAATCTACTATAAAATCATGATAAATAGCGTATAATGGCAAAAGAAAGAAAAGAAATGGATTTCAAAATGAATAAACGTGTCCTATCGACAGCCCTATTAGCTCCAGCCTTTTTAGCTGGACAAGTCTATGCTGAAGAAAATACTAGTTCTTCAGAAGTTACAGAAGTTGTGAGCGCTGCAGAAGCACCAGTAGTAGCGACTCCTGAGGTTATTACAAGTCCAGCAACGCCAGCTGAAGAAGCTACACCTCAAAAAGAAGAACAAGATACTGTTATCTTGCACACCAATGACGTGCATGGTCGTATCGTAGAAGAAAAAGTAGTAATCGGAGATGCCAAACTTGCGACAGTTATTGAGAAGGAGCGAGAAAAGGGCAACCAAACGACTCTAGTAGTGGATGCAGGTGATGCCTTCCAAGGTCTGCCTATTTCAAACTCTACAAAGGGTGAAGCTCGTGCCAAAATCCTAAATGAGATGGGCTACGATGCTATGGCTGTAGGAAATCATGAGTTTGACTTTGGACTTGACGAAGCTAAAAAATACAAAGAAATCTTGAACTTCCCACTGCTTAGCTCAAATACTTATGTAAATAGAGCTCGTCTATTTGAAGCAGCAACAATTGTTGATAAGAACAAGAATGTTGAAGGTGATGAGTTTGTCGTCATCGGTGTGACAACACCTGAAACAGCTACTAAGACCCACCCTAAAAATGTTAAAGGCGTAACCTTTACAGAACCTATTGCAGAGGTTAACAAGGTTATCGAAGAAATTCAAGCTAAAGCCTTGGCAGAAGGCAAAGACTACAAACACTATGTTGTTCTCGCTCACTTGGGAGTCGATACAACAACACCTGTAGAATGGCGTGGTTCAACACTTGCAGAAGCACTTTCAAAAAATCCTCTTTTGAAAGGTAAGCGTGTTACAGTGATTGACGGTCACTCTCATACAGTAGAATCGACTACCTATGGGAACAATGTGACCTACAACCAGACAGGAAGCTATCTCCATAATGTCGGAAAAATCACTTACAAATCTCGACAATTATTGGGAAATCCAAGCCAGGTACCTGCTGCAGATGCTAAGAAATTAGAAGCCAATCCAAAGATTGCAGCCATGGTCAAAGAAATCAAAGAAAAATATGATGCTGAAAATGCTGTAGAAGTTGTTTCAAATAGCCCAGTTGAATTGAACGGTGTCCGTGAAAATGTTCGTGTCCGTGAAACTAACCTTGGAAATGTCGTCGCAGATTCTCTCTACCAGTATGGTCAAACAGGATTTAGTCATCCAACAGATATTGCTGTGACAAATGGTGGAGGCTTGCGTGAAACAATTGCCAAGGATAAACCAATTACAAAAGGAAATGTCATTGCAGTCTTGCCATTTGGAAACACAATCTCACAAATTCAAGTAACTGGTCAGCAAGTTCTGGATATGTTTGAAAAATCACTCGGCTCTATCTTGCAGGTTGATAAGGCAGGAAAAACTGTCTTGGATGAAAATGGTCAACCATTGCTAGAACCAAGTGGTGGATTCTTACAGATTTCAGGAGCCAAGGTCTACTACGATACAAACCTAGTCGCAGGTAAACGCGTCTTGGCTATTCAAGTGAAGAATCGTGCAACTGGTCTTTATGAAAAACTAGATTTGGCGAAAATCTACTACCTAGCAACCAATGACTTCCTTGCAGCAGGTGGTGACGGTTACACCATGCTTGGTGGTGCCAGAGAAGAAGGCCCTTCAATGGATGCTGCCTTTGAAGATTACCTTAAAACAGCTGATTTGACTCAGTATGAAAAGGTAAATCCAAATTCACGCACGATTTCTGTGGATTCAAAAACATTTAAACTGCCTGAAGATCAAGGTAAAGAGCAAGATCCAGCTAAACCAGAAAAAGATCAAGCAATAATTCCTACTCAACCAGGAAAAAATCAGAGAACAACTCCGGCTAATTCAGGAAATGATGCAACTAAGCCAGGAAAAACTCAAGAGACAACTCCAGCTAAAACTGAGAAGGACTCAGCAACAAAAACAACTCCATCAGGAAAAAATCAGGGAACAACTCCTGCTCAAACATCAACTGTAAAAGTTGATTATAAGGTTGCAGATAAATTTGCCAACAAGACAGTCGTATCAGAAAAATTACTTCCGAATACAGGTAGTGAACAATCTATTTTCATGATGCTATTGGGTATGATTCTTGGAGCGACAGCCCTCTGGACTAGCCGCAAACAAGAAAAATAATTCTAAAAGATGAAAACATCTCAGGTGTTTTCATCTTTTTTCTTGACTCCTTACTTGGATGTGATATACTTAACTAGTAAAGGAATGGTGTGATACTCAATAAAAATCAAAGAGCAAACTAGGAAGCGAGACGCGGGCTGTACTTGAGTACGCCAAGACGAAGCTGACGTGGTTTGAATTTGATTTTTGAAGAGTATGAAAACCTTGTATTTATAGAAATTCCGTTCTAAGAAAGGAGCAAATCATGAGACAGTTGGCAAAAGATATCGATCAATTTTTAAACGAGATTATTTTAAAGGCGGAAAATCAGCATGAAATTCTCATTGGTCATTGTACCAGTGATGTAGCCTTGACCAATACCCAGGAGCATATTCTCATGCTTTTATCAGAGGAGTCGCTAACCAACTCTGAGTTAGCGCGTCGTCTCAATGTCAGTCAAGCTGCCGTTACCAAGGCTATCAAATCCTTGGTCAAGGAGGGGATGTTGGAGACATCTAAGGATCCCAAGGATGCTCGCGTTATCTTCTATCAATTGACAGACTTGGCACGACCAATTGCTGAGGAACACCACCATCATCATGAGCATACCCTCTCGACTTATGAGCAGGTTGCCACTCAGTTCACACCAAACGAACAAAAAATTATCCAGCGGTTTTTAACTGCTTTAGTAGGAGAAATCAAGTAATGAGATACATCACAGTAGAGGATTTGTCCTTCTATTATGACAAGGAACCTGTTCTTGAGCATATCAATTACAGTGTTGATAGTGGGGAATTTGTCACACTGACAGGAGAAAATGGAGCAGCTAAGACGACTCTTATCAAAGCTAGTCTAGGTATTTTACAACCGAGAATTGGGAAAGTAACCATCTCAAAGACAAATATTCATGGGAAAAAATTAAGAATTGCCTATCTTCCTCAGCAAATTGCTAGTTTCAATGCAGGCTTTCCAAGTACCGTTTATGAATTTGTCAAATCAGGTCGCTACCCAAGAAAAGGTTGGTTCCGTCGTTTGAATGCCCATGATGAAGAACACATCAAGGCTAGTTTAAACTCAGTTGGCATGTGGGAACATCGGGATAAACGCATTGGTTCTCTCTCTGGTGGGCAAAAGCAAAGAGCGGTCATTGCACGTATGTTTGCTTCAGATCCAGATATCTTTATCTTGGATGAACCAACGACAGGGATGGATGCTGGCACCAAAAATGAATTTTATGAGCTCATGCACCATAGTGCCCACCATCATGGCAAGGCTGTTTTGATGATTACTCACGATCCTGAAGAAGTCAAGGATTACGCAGATCGTAATATCCACCTTGTTCGTGACCAAGATTCGCCATGGCGTTGCTTCAACGTCCATGAAAGTGATCAGGAGGTGGACCATGCTTAATCTACTGTCTTATGATTTTATGCAGCGAGCCTTTTTGGCAGTTATTGCCATGAGTCTCTTTTCACCAGTTCTTGGAACTTTTCTAATCTTGCGCCGTCAAAGTCTCATGAGCGACACTCTCAGTCACGTCTCGCTTTCGGGTGTTGCCTTTGGCTTGGTTTTGGGGATTTCTCCGACCATCTCAACTATTGCTATTGTCTTGATTGCGGCGGTCTTTCTTGAATACTTGCGTACGGTTTATAAGAGCTTTATGGAGATTGGGACAGCCATTCTCATGTCTACAGGACTTGCAGTTTCACTTATTGTGATGAGTAAGGGCAAGAGTTCTAGTTCGATGAGTCTGGATCAGTATCTTTTTGGTTCTATCGTGACCATTAGTCAAGAGCAGGTCATTGGGCTCTTTGTCATTGCGGCGGTTGTTTTAATCCTGACCTTCCTCTTTTTAAGACCCATGTATATTCTAACTTTTGATGAGGATACAGCTTTTGTAGATGGTCTTCCAGTGCGTACCATGTCTATTCTCTTTAACATGGTAACGGGTGTGGCTATTGCCCTCATGATCCCAGCAGCGGGAGCACTTTTGGTATCGACTATCATGGTCTTGCCAGCTAGTATCGCTTTGCGTTTAGGGAAGAACTTTAGTTCGGTGATGATTCTTGCCAGCGTTATTGGTTTTCTAGGCATGGTGGCAGGACTTTATATTTCCTATTATGCAGAGACACCACCGAGTGCAAGTATCACCCTTATCTTTGTAGTTGTCTTCTTGTTAGTCAGCTTACTCAAACGTTTTATCAAATAGGAGAAAAAATGAAAAAACTAGGCCTACTTTTGGCAAGTCTCGTGACGGTATTCTTAGTGGCTTGTTCCAATCAAAAACAGGCAAATGGGAAATTAAATATCGTCACAACATTCTACCCTGTCTACGAATTTACCGAGCAAGTAGCAGGCGATACAGCCAATGTCGAGCTCTTGATTGGGGCAGGGACAGAACCACATGATTATGAACCATCTCCTAAGGCAGTCGCTAAAATCCAAGACGCCGACGCCTTTGTGTATGAGAACGAAAACATGGAAACTTGGGTTCCCAAATTGTTAGATTCCCTAGATGCGAAAAAAGTAAAAACAATCAAGGCGACTGGGGATATGTTGCTTCTTCCAGGAAGTGAAGAAGAGGAGGACCATGACCATGGTGAAGAAGGTCATCATCACGAGTATGATCCTCACGTCTGGTTGTCTCCTGCGCGTGCCATTAAGCTTGTAGAGCACATTCGTGACAGTTTATCAGCTGACTATCCTGATAAAAAAACAACCTTTGAGCAAAATGCAGCTGCCTATATCGAGAAATTGCAAGCTCTGGACAAGGCCTATATTGAAGGACTTTCTAGCGCTAAACAAAAGAGTTTTGTGACTCAGCACGCTGCCTTTCGTTATCTTGCCTTGGACTACGGACTCACTCAAGTCTCTATCTCTGGGCTTTCGCCAGATGCGGAACCCTCAGCAAGCCGCTTGGCAGAATTGACCGAATATATCAAGAAGAACAAGATCTCTTATATCTACTTTGAAGAAAATGCCTCACAAGCTCTAGCTAATACTCTTTCAAAAGAAACAGGAGTTAAGTTAGACGTTCTGAATCCTCTGGAAAGCTTGACCGAAGAGGATATGAAGGACGGCGAGAACTATATCTCTATCATGGAGAAAAATCTCAAGGCCCTCAAGCAAACAACTGACCAGGCAGGGGCAGAAATTGAGCCAGAAAAAGCTGAGGAAACTAAAACAGTTCAAAATGGTTACTTTGAGGATGCAGATGTTAAGGATCGCACCTTGAGTGACTATACTGGTAACTGGCAGTCTGTTTATCCTTTCCTTGAAAATGGTACTCTTGATCAAGTCTTTGACTATAAGGCTAAATTGACTGGCAAGATGACCAAGGATGAGTATAAAGCTTACTATCAAAAAGGTTATCAAACAGATGTGACCAAGATTAACATTACGGATAACACCATGGAATTTATCCAAGGCGACCAAAGTAAGAAATATACTTACAAGTATGTTGGCAAGAAAATCTTGACTTATAAGAAAGGCAATCGAGGTGTTCGCTACCTCTTTGAAACGACAGATGAAAACGCTGGACAATTTAAGTATGTTCAGTTTAGCGACCATAATATCGCACCAGTTAAGACTGGACATTTCCATATCTTCTTTGGAGGCACGAGCCAAGAAGCCCTCTTTGAAGAGATGGATAATTGGCCAACCTATTATCCAGATGGCTTATCTGGTCAAGAAATTGCCCAAGAAATGTTGGCTCATTAAGATACGAATCACATGATAAAAGCGGACAGGAAAGTTTTCTGGTTATCAGAATCCTCTCTTGTCCGCTTTTTTTGAGTTTTGTAAGTTAAAGAGCCATTGTCCCTATTTATGTGCTTATAAATTTATTCAGTTTCAAGCTTACTTTATTTGTCAAAGCCTTGTAAAGTTTTTTCGCGTTCTTCTACTTGTCCCTTGGCATCTAGTTTGTTACCACCGTAAACTGCTGTTTCCCATGATCCATACATTGGATTTGGGAAGATGATGAATTTTTCGCCAAATTCTTTTTGCAATTCTTCAAGTTGTTTGTCACGATCAGCTTCAGAAGTTTTAGAAAAATCTGCAAAGTCTACAAGGTTATCACCAAATAGTAACACAAGATTTGTTTTTTCTTGAACAGCTTGGCGACGACCTTCTTTAGATTTTACACCACTCTCTAGGAACATGAGATGGTCACGTCCCTGTACAGGGATACCTTCATTTTCTAGATTTTTAATGGTAGCATCTACTTGGTCAACTGAGCGGTCAGAAATATAGTAGATTTGGACACCATTTTGATCGGCAAACTGAAGAAAATCTTTAGCACCTGGGACGGCTTTAGCTGCAGCTTTTTGGACCCAAACATCCCAATTTTCAGGTGTGAATGCTGTTCCATCTTTGACATTTTGAACTTGGTAAGGACTGTTGTCTAAGACTGTTTCATCCAAGTCCAAAACAATCGAATAAGGCTTGTCTGATTCTGTTTTCAGTAATTCCTTTAGACGATCTGTAGCAACATTATAGCCTTGTAGATACAAAGCTTTTGTTTCAGCTGCTTTTTGATACCAGAGAGTTGACATGGTATTTTCTCTAGACCGTAACTGGTCGTAAGTCATTGTAATCTGATTGTCAGATGAGTTATTAGCGGATGTTTGTGTTTCTGTGGATTTTGTAGCGCAACTGGTCAATAAGATGACAGATGCAAGTGCAGAAACGACTGTAACAGTGGTTTTAGCTGTTTTCATAAAATGTCTCCTGTCTATTAATTTCAATAACAGTATAGCATGAGGAAATAGTTAAGGCAAGCGTTTTCCTAAATATGGACTTAGTTTTTCAAAGAAAGATGCTGATAATTAACGGATTTAAGGAAGAGAAAAATCTTTAAAAGACCTTGAAAAATCTAGCTAAATAGGGTATAATATGAATAATCATTTGTCGTAGGTTTTGTCTGAAATATTGTCCGGACAAGGCTCACAGCAGTTAAATCTTCTGAAAAAGTCAGATTTAGCTGCTCTTTTTGTGCTTTTTTTCAGGATTTCGAACATTTGTAACAAAGACTTAAAGATTCTGAAAATTCATCAAGAGGACACGGTGATAGGGGTTTTACAACCATATGACGATTAGAAAGGCCTAGACGACTAGGCTTGAAACTTTATTTTAAAGGAGAATCATCTTGGCAGGACATGACGTTCAATACGGGAAACATCGTACCCGTCGTAGTTTTTCAAGAATCAAAGAAGTTCTTGACTTACCAAATTTGATTGAAATTCAAACTGATTCATTCAAAGATTTCCTAGACCATGGTCTGAAGGAAGTATTTGAAGATGTATTGCCGATTTCAAACTTCACAGACACAATGGAGTTGGAATTTGTTGGATATGAAATCAAGGAACCAAAATACACGCTAGAAGAAGCTCGTATCCACGATGCTAGCTACTCAGCACCTATCTTTGTAACCTTCCGCTTGATTAACAAAGAAACTGGCGAAATCAAGACACAGGAAGTCTTCTTTGGTGACTTCCCAATCATGACTGAGATGGGTACCTTCATCATCAATGGTGGTGAGCGTATCATCGTATCACAGTTGGTTCGTTCTCCAGGTGTTTACTTTAATGATAAGGTAGACAAAAATGGTAAAGTGGGCTACGGTTCAACTGTAATCCCTAACCGTGGAGCTTGGTTAGAGCTTGAAAGCGACTCAAAAGACATCGCCTATACTCGTATCGACCGTACTCGTAAGATTCCATTTACGACCTTGGTTCGTGCGCTTGGTTTCTCAGGTGATGACGAAATCTTTGATATCTTTGGTGACAGCGACCTTGTTCGCAACACTGTTGAAAAAGATATCCACAAGAACCCAATGGACTCTCGTACAGACGAAGCCTTGAAAGAAATTTACGAACGTCTTCGTCCAGGTGAGCCTAAGACTGCTGAAAGCTCACGTAGCTTGCTAGTGGCTCGTTTCTTTGACCCACGTCGTTATGACTTGGCAGCAGTTGGTCGTTACAAAATCAATAAAAAACTCAATGTTAAAACACGTTTGCTCAACCAAACTATTGCAGAGCCATTGGTAGATCCTGAAACTGGTGAAATCTTGGTAGAAGCTGGGACAGTTATGACTCGCAGCGTTATTGAAAGTATCGAAAGTCATTTGGATGGCGACTTGAACAAGATTGTCTACATTCCAAATGATGCTGCTGTAGTAACAGAGCCAGTTGTTCTTCAAAAATTCAAGGTTGTTGCACCAACTGACCCAGACCGTGTTGTAACAATCATCGGTAATGCAAATCCAGATGATAAAGTTCGTATTGTAACACCTGCAGATATCTTGGCTGAGATGAGTTACTTCCTAAACTTAGCAGAAGGTATTGGTCGTGTGGACGATATCGACCATCTTGGGAACCGTCGTATCCGTGCGGTTGGTGAATTGCTTGCTAACCAAGTACGTCTAGGACTTTCTCGTATGGAACGTAACGTTCGTGAACGTATGTCTGTTCAAGATAACGAAGTACTAACACCACAACAAATTATCAATATCCGTCCAGTAACTGCAGCAATCAAAGAATTCTTTGGTTCTTCTCAATTGTCACAGTTCATGGACCAACACAACCCGCTTTCTGAGTTGTCACACAAACGTCGTTTGTCTGCCTTAGGACCTGGTGGTTTGACACGTGACCGCGCTGGATATGAAGTGCGTGACGTGCACTACACTCACTATGGTCGTATGTGTCCGATTGAAACACCTGAGGGACCAAACATCGGTTTGATCAACAACTTGTCTTCATACGGACACCTCAACAAGTATGGTTTCATTCAAACACCATACCGTAAGGTTGACCGTGAAACAGGCAAAGTAACCAACGAAATCGTCTGGTTGACAGCCGATGAAGAAGATGAGTTCACAGTAGCGCAGGCTAACTCTAAATTGAACGCAGATGGCACTTTTACTGAAAAAGTTGTCATGGGACGTCACCAAGGGGTTAACCAAGAATATCCAGCATCAAGCGTTGATTACATGGACGTTTCTCCTAAGCAGGTAGTTGCCGTTGCGACAGCATGTATTCCTTTCTTGGAAAACGACGACTCCAACCGTGCCCTTATGGGAGCCAACATGCAACGTCAGGCTGTACCATTGATTGATCCCAAAGCACCTTACGTTGGTACTGGTATGGAATACCAAGCAGCCCACGATTCAGGAGCTGCAGTTATTGCACAACATGGTGGTAAGGTTACCTATGCAGATGCTGACAAGGTAGAAGTTCGTCGTGAAGATGGTTCATTGGATGTTTACCACATCCAAAAATTCCGTCGTTCAAACTCAGGTACTGCCTACAACCAACGTACTCTCGTAAAAGTTGGCGATATCGTTGAAAAAGGTGATTTCATCGCTGACGGACCTTCTATGGAAAATGGAGAAATGGCGCTTGGACAAAACCCAATCGTTGCCTACATGACTTGGGAAGGTTACAACTTCGAGGATGCCGTTATCATGAGCGAACGCTTGGTTAAAGATGATGTGTATACATCTGTCCACCTTGAAGAATACGAATCAGAAACACGCGATACAAAGCTTGGGCCTGAAGAAATCACTCGTGAAATTCCAAACGTTGGTGAAGATGCCCTTAAAGATCTTGACGAAATGGGTATTATCCGTATCGGTGCTGAAGTTAAAGAAGGGGATATCCTTGTAGGTAAAGTAACGCCTAAGGGTGAGAAAGACCTTTCAGCTGAAGAACGACTCTTGCACGCTATCTTCGGAGACAAATCTCGTGAAGTACGTGACACTTCTCTTCGTGTACCACACGGAGCTGATGGTGTCGTTCGTGATGTTAAGATCTTTACACGTGCAAATGGTGATGAATTACAATCAGGTGTGAATATGCTGGTTCGCGTTTACATCGCTCAAAAACGTAAGATCAAGGTCGGAGATAAGATGGCCGGACGTCATGGAAACAAAGGGGTTGTCTCTCGTATCGTTCCTGTAGAAGACATGCCTTACCTTCCAGACGGAACTCCAGTCGACATCATGTTGAACCCACTTGGGGTGCCATCACGTATGAATATCGGTCAGGTTATGGAGCTCCACCTTGGTATGGCAGCTCGTACCCTTGGTATTCACATCGCAACACCAGTCTTTGACGGAGCAAGTTCTGAAGATCTTTGGTCAACTGTTAAAGAAGCTGGTATGGATAGTGATGCCAAAACGATCCTTTACGATGGCCGTACTGGGGAACCGTTCGATAACCGTGTTTCTGTCGGAGTCATGTACATGATCAAACTCCACCACATGGTTGACGATAAATTGCACGCGCGTTCAGTCGGACCTTACTCAACTGTTACCCAACAACCACTCGGAGGTAAAGCTCAGTTTGGTGGACAACGTTTCGGTGAGATGGAGGTTTGGGCTCTTGAAGCCTACGGTGCATCAAATGTCCTTCAAGAAATCTTGACTTACAAGTCTGACGATATTAACGGACGTTTGAAAGCTTATGAGGCTATTACAAAAGGAAAACCAATTCCAAAACCAGGTGTTCCAGAATCCTTCCGAGTTCTTGTGAAAGAATTGCAATCTCTTGGTCTTGACATGCGTGTCCTTGACGAAGATGACCAAGAAGTGGAACTTCGTGACTTGGATGAAGGAATGGACGAAGATGTCATCCACGTAGATGATCTTGAAAAAGCCCGCGAAAAAGCAGCCCAAGAGGCTAAAGCAGCCTTTGAAGCTGAAGAAGCTGAGAAAGAAGCAAAAGCGGAAGAAACAGAAGAAGCTGCTGAACAAGAATAAGCAGTTCACTTAGAATAGAAAGGGAAGAAATAGTGGTTGATGTAAATCGTTTTAAAAGTATGCAAATCACCCTAGCTTCTCCAAGTAAAGTCCGTTCATGGTCTTATGGAGAAGTCAAAAAACCTGAAACAATCAATTACCGTACGTTGAAACCAGAACGTGAAGGACTATTTGACGAAGTCATCTTTGGTCCTACAAAAGACTGGGAATGTGCTTGTGGAAAATACAAACGCATTCGTTACAGAGGGATTGTTTGTGACCGTTGTGGTGTTGAAGTAACGCGTACAAAAGTTCGTCGTGAACGTATGGGACACATCGAGTTGAAAGCTCCTGTATCTCATATCTGGTATTTCAAGGGGATTCCAAGCCGTATGGGCTTGACCCTTGATATGAGTCCTCGTGCACTTGAGGAAGTTATCTACTTTGCCGCTTATGTGGTGATTGATCCCAAGGATACACCACTTGAGCACAAATCAATCATGACAGAGCGTGAATACCGTGAGCGCTTGCGTGAATATGGCTACGGATCATTCGTTGCTAAAATGGGTGCCGAAGCTATCCAAGACCTCTTGAAACAAGTAGATCTTGAAAAAGAAATTGCTGAACTCAAAGAAGAGTTGAAAACAGCTACTGGACAAAAACGTGTCAAAGCTATCCGTCGTTTGGATGTTTTGGATGCCTTTTACAAGTCTGGAAACAAACCTGAATGGATGATTCTCAACATCCTTCCAGTTATTCCACCAGATCTTCGTCCAATGTTGCAATTGGATGGTGGCCGTTTTGCCTCATCTGACTTGAACGACCTTTACCGTCGTGTTATCAACCGTAACAACCGTTTGGCTCGTTTGCTTGAGTTGAATGCACCTGGTATCATCGTTCAAAATGAGAAGCGTATGCTTCAAGAAGCGGTTGACGCTTTGATTGACAATGGTCGTCGTGGTCGTCCAATCACAGGACCAGGTAGCCGTCCTCTTAAATCATTGAGCCACATGCTCAAAGGTAAACAAGGACGCTTCCGTCAAAACTTGCTCGGTAAACGTGTTGACTTCTCAGGGCGTTCCGTTATCGCCGTTGGTCCAACGCTTAAGATGTACCAATGTGGTGTGCCACGTGAAATGGCTATTGAGCTCTTTAAACCATTTGTCATGCGTGAAATCGTAGCGCGTGATATCGTGCAAAACGTTAAAGCCGCTAAACGCTTGGTGGAACGTGGAGATGAGCGTATCTGGGATATCCTCGAAGAAGTTATCAAGGAACACCCAGTGCTTTTGAACCGCGCACCGACCCTTCACCGTTTGGGTATCCAAGCCTTTGAACCTGTCTTGATTGACGGTAAAGCCCTTCGCTTGCACCCACTTGTCTGTGAAGCCTACAATGCCGACTTTGACGGGGACCAAATGGCCATCCACGTACCGCTTTCAGAAGAAGCTCAAGCAGAAGCTCGTATCTTGATGTTGGCTGCTGAGCATATCTTGAACCCGAAAGATGGTAAACCAGTTGTTACTCCATCTCAGGACATGGTTTTGGGTAACTATTACTTGACCATGGAAGAAGCTGGTCGTGAAGGTGAAGGAATGGTCTTCAAAGACCGTGACGAAGCTGTTATGGCTTACCGTAATGGTTATGTTCACCTCCACTCACGTGTTGGTATTGCAACAGACAGCCTCAACAAACCATGGACTGAAGAGCAAAAACACAAGGTCTTGCTGACAACAGTTGGTAAAATCCTCTTCAACGACATCATGCCAGAGGGTCTGCCTTACTTGCAAGAACCTACAAATGCTAACTTAACAGAAGGCGTTCCAGCTAAGTACTTCTTGCCACTAGGTGGAGATATCAAGGAAGCTATTCGCAACCTTGAACTCAACCCACCATTCAAGAAGAAAAACCTTGGAAATATCATCGCTGAAATCTTCAAACGTTTCCGTACGACAGAAACATCTGCCCTGCTTGACCGTATGAAGAACCTTGGTTACCACCACTCAACTCTTGCAGGATTGACAGTGGGGATCGCTGACATTCCAGTGGTTGAAGATAAGGCTGAAATCATTGAAGAATCACACAAACGTGTAGAACAAATCACCAAACAATTCCGTCGTGGTATGATTACAGACGACGAGCGTTACAATGCTGTTACAGCTGAATGGCGTGCTGCCCGTGAAAAATTGGAGAAACGTTTGATTGCCAACCAAGATCCTAAGAACCCAATCGTTATGATGATGGACTCTGGAGCCCGTGGTAACATCTCAAACTTCTCACAGCTTGCCGGTATGCGTGGTCTGATGGCTGCTCCGAACGGACGTATCATGGAATTGCCAATCCTTTCAAACTTCCGTGAAGGTTTGTCAGTACTCGAAATGTTCTTCTCAACTCACGGTGCCCGTAAAGGTATGACCGATACGGCCCTTAAGACAGCCGACTCAGGTTACTTGACTCGTCGTTTGGTTGACGTTGCCCAAGACGTTATCATCCGTGAGGATGACTGTGGAACAGACCGTGGTCTCCTGATCCGTTCTATCGCAGAAGGAAAAGAGATGATCGAGTCTCTCGAAGAGCGTCTCAATGGTCGTTACACTAAGAAAACTGTTAAACATCCAGAAACTGGTGCAGTGATCATTGGTCCAAATGAGTTGATTACAGAAGACAAGGCGCGTGAAATTGTCAATGCTGGTGTGGAAGAAGTGACTATCCGTTCCGTATTTACATGTAACACTCGTCACGGTGTCTGCCGTCACTGTTATGGTATCAACTTGGCGACTGGTGATGCGGTTGAAGTTGGTGAAGCAGTCGGTACAATCGCTGCCCAATCTATCGGGGAACCTGGTACACAGCTTACAATGCGTACCTTCCACACGGGTGGGGTTGCCTCAAATACCGATATCACTCAGGGTCTTCCTCGTGTCCAAGAAATCTTTGAAGCCCGCAATCCTAAAGGGGAAGCAGTTATTACAGAGGTTAAAGGACAAGTTACCGCTATCGAAGAAGATGCATCAACTCGTACCAAGAAAGTCTTTGTTAAGGGTGAAACTGGCGAAGGTGAATACGTCGTTCCATTTACAGCTCGTATGCGTGTTGAAGTTGGAGACCAAGTAGCGCGTGGTGCTGCTCTTACAGAAGGTTCTATCCAACCAAAACGTCTCCTTGCAGTCCGTGATGTCTTGTCAGTTGAAACTTATCTTCTCGGTGAAGTACAAAAAGTTTACCGTAGCCAAGGGGTAGAAATTGGTGACAAACACATCGAGGTAATGGTTCGTCAAATGATCCGTAAAGTCCGTGTCATGGATCCAGGTGACACAGATCTTCTCATGGGTACTCTCATGGATATCAACGATTTTACAGATGCAAACAAAGATGTTCTTATCGCAGGTGGAGTTCCAGCAACAGGTCGTCCAGTCCTTATGGGAATCACCAAAGCCTCACTTGAAACAAATAGTTTCTTGTCAGCGGCTTCCTTCCAGGAAACAACTCGTGTCCTTACAGATGCAGCTATCCGTGGTAAGAAAGACCATCTCCTTGGTCTTAAGGAAAATGTTATCATCGGTAAGATTATCCCAGCTGGTACTGGTATGGCCCGTTACCGTAACCTTGAACCACATGCTATCAATGAAGAGTCTTACCTAGCATCTTCTCAAGAAGAAACTTCAGTAGATACGACTGTAGAAGAAGTCGTTGAAACTGTTGAAGTAAGCGAATAAGTAGGTGTTACTTAAGATCTGAGATGAAAAGATTAATCATTCACTATAGATTCTTAAGAAGGATCCACTAGATAAAAAAGCGAACAAGGCAGAATTCTGATTGTCAGAAAACTAGCTTTGCTCGCTTTTTGTATTTAATGTTAGGTTTGCGTTCTACTCACATTTTCAATTCATAAAGAGTGACTTATTTTAACTTGCTCGAGATACAATACTATGCTACAATCATCTAAAATAAGCGAGGATGTCAAAATATGAAAACTGAATATCAAAAAATGATTGCGGGGGAACCCTATCACCCGTTTGATCCAGAACTCCGTGCCTTAGCGCAAACAGCGCGACAAAAGCAAGCAGCTTTTAATGAAGAAGTCGATCCAGTAAAAGGTATGGAAATCATCAAAGGATGGTTTGGTTCTACTGGTGAAAATCTCTACATCAACACTCGCTTGATGGTAGATTACGGGGTCAATATTCATCTGGGAGAAAATTTCTATTCCAATTGGAATTTAACTATGCTAGATGTTTGTCCTATAACCATCGGTGACAATGCCATGATTGGTCCCAACTGTCAATTTTTAACACCCCTTCACCCACTGGACCCCGACGAACGAAACTCGGGACTAGAATTTGGCAAACCCATCACGATTGGTAAGAACTTTTGGGCAGGTGGTGGTGTCATTGTCCTACCGGGTGTTACTTTAGGGGATAATGTCGTTGCAGGAGCAGGAGCGGTTATTACCAAATCCTTTGGTGACAACGTAGTTCTAGCAGGAAATCCAGCACGAGTTATCAAAGAGATTCCAGTTAAAGGAAATTAAAGGTTGTAGAAAGAGAAAGTGAAGTCTTTTTCAAAAGAGCTCTTTGAAATCGAAAAGCCTAACCAGTCTCAGTATCAAAAACTTATTGCTAGCAAAAAACGAGGTCGGAATTTTTATCCCAGCCTCGTTTTTCGTCTTTAGAGATTTTTTCTCTTTTTAGCTTTTTTAGTCAATGCCACATCGCATTGATCAATATTTTGTGTAAGATAGCTAGTCACTTGGAAATCATCGACCTCTGTTTTTAGCTCGACTTCATAGACAATGCTAAGGTTGTCCCCTGCATTTGTGCTATTGATCGTAATCATGTCAATTTCTGAGCAGAATTGGTCAAGAGCAGATTGGATAGCATCTTGAATCTTCTCTTGATTAGTTACCGTGATTGTTAAAAGTCTACGGCGTTGATTGTCAGTTTTTACCTGTTGATTTTCCAAAAGGAACCAAACACCCAAGATAAAGAGGGTGAAGAGAATAGCCAGGAAGAGATAGCCTGTTCCACAAGCCAAACCGATAATCATGGCAAGGAAAATCGCAATCAGTTCTCTTGAACCACTCGTTGCAGAACGGAAACGAATCAAACTAAAGGTTCCGGCTACGGCAATTGAAGTTCCCAAGCTCCCATTGACCAGAAAAATAACCAAGGTCATAAGGCAGGGAAGCAGAGTCAAGCTGATAGCAAATTCTCTGGTGTAGAGGGTCCGATATTTGTAGGTCCAAGTAAGTGCCAAACCGAGGACTAGACTGACTAGAAGTGCCAGCAGTAGTTGGAAGGGGTCTGCACTTGCAGTGGCGTTGTTGAAAATGGAATTAAATAGATTAAGCATAAGCGGTACCTGCGCTTTCTATACTGGGACGTGGTGCATAAGGAAGGCCATGAGATTTGTGGTAAGCACAACTGTATTTTGAAAATTTGTGCTCCATCAAACCATACTTGTCTAGAATGTCTTATAACCACTGAGGTTTGTTTCCAGGAGCTTTAATCTCCATAATCACAGTATTGTCATCTAATAGAGGAGCCCCTTGATTTCCTGCGAAGAGACTGACATTTTCATCTCTATAGATTAGATTTTGGTCAATGGTGATACGAATTTTATGATAGTCGTAGCCCTCGATGTATTTTTTTTCTTTTAATGAATAACGATCGTAGTAGATGTACATACGAGGCTTGATAGCCTGCTTGTAATCTTGGTGAAGCTTTTTCACTTTTTCAATGACGACTGTATCAGTAATACTAGCATCCAAGTGCCCTTTGGTCATAAAATTAAGGATAGAAATAGGAGTTGAGAGTAGTCTAAATTTGCGACCAACTCCTTCTTGGTCCTTAGTTTTGATTTCTAAAAATACTTGACTATCTGCTTTGGGTTGGCTGAGATAGGTCCGCATCCGAACCTTTTCTTTTCGTTTAGCTCCAAAATCATCATCTAGTAGGACATCAAAGTCTTCCGTATCAAAGTAGATATTTGAAATAGTTGAAATTGGATAGTCGTCTTCTACCGAATATTCCTTTAAATCTTGGATGAGTTTATCTAAAATTTCTTTGGAGACAATATATTTGGTTTCAATCCGTTTGAACCTTGTTTCGATTGGTTTCATAATTCCTTCTCCTCTAATCTTAGGTTATACTATTTTTAAACAAGGATGAACTTGTTTGGATAGGATTTTAAAGAGTTTATCTAAAACTTTTGTTAAATTTAACTTAATTGAAACTAAACTTAAGAAAACTTTCAGAAAAAGTTTAGGCTTCTTTTAGGAAAGATCCGTAGACTAAGAGCATGTAAAATGAAAGACGAGGAAACGGGCATGAAAGCAAAAAAATGGACATTCCTATTAACAAGTATAACAACTCTAGCACTGGTAACAGCATGTACCCAGTCAACTACAAGCACAAGCAATAGTGCAGCGACGACAACAGTAACTACCAATAAGAAAACATCTAGTTACTTTACAGATAAGGACTATGATACTTCTTATGATGAAAAAACAGCTGCAACTGTAACTTTGTCAGGATCAACGGCGACGGTATCAGGTGACGGAGTGGCCGTATCAGGATCTACCGTTACAATCTCTAAGTCAGGTACCTATGTGATTTCTGGTCAATCCGATGGCGTTCAAATCAAGATCGAAGCTGGAAGTTCTGATGATGTACATATTGTTCTAAAGGGTGTGACCATGACCAATACCAATGCTGCTATATCTGCAACATCAGCCGGTCATGTTTACCTAACTCTAGCAGATGGCACAACTAATAGCCTATCAGATTCAGCAACTAATAGTGACGAAAAAGCGGATGCAGCGCTCTTCTCTAAAGTGGACTTGACCATCAACGGTAAAGGAACTCTCAATGTAGATGGTAAGAAAAACAATGGTATCAAGGCAAATGATACACTTCACATCACAGGTGGAAGCTACAACATCACAGCAGTCGGGGATGCCTTTAATGTTAATGATGAACTCAACATTACCGGCACAACTATGACTATCGATGCCAAGGAAGACGGAGTTAAGGTCGACAATGATGAGGACACATCTGTAGGAACCATGTATCTCTCTGACAATACCATCACTGTTACTGCTGGAGATGATGGTATCCACGCATCAGGTGATTTGGTTATTGATAGTGGTACCTATACCGTTAAGAATTCTACAGAAGGGCTTGAAGGTAAGTCAATTACTATCAACGGTGGAGATATCGCCATCTATTCAACGGATGATGGTGTCAATGCAGCCAACAAAAATGCTCAACAAAGTGAAATTTTCTTCACTATGAATGGTGGGAACTTGACGGTTGAAGTTGGTCAAGGGGACACGGATCCAATTGACTCAAATGGTAATATTACAGTTAATGGAGGAACCATCAAAATGACTGGTCAAACTGGTTTTGACTTTGATGGAACAGCGACCTACACAGGCGGAGATATCTATCTCAATGGTGAAAAACAAACTGAGATTGTCAGTTCTATGCCTGGAGGCGGAGGGGCACCTGGCGGTGGCCCTCAAGGAAATGGAGGCCCTGGTGGACGACCATAAAATAAAAATCTCCTTTCTCGAAAGAGAAGGGAGATTTTTTTCAACTATCAACTTTCAACTTGACAAGTGAGTGGATACTCACTATAATAGTTTTATATTTCAAAAGTGAGTAAATACTCACCTAGGAGGATTCAAATGAAAAAATTGTTACATTTAAAAGATTTAGAAAAATCTTTTGGTCGTCAAATGGTCTTAGATCACGTTGGTTTTGATTTACAGCCTGGAGAAATCATTGGTCTAATCGGTCCATCAGGTGCTGGTAAATCAACTATGATTAAAACCATGCTAGGAATGGAAAAGGCGGATAGCGGTATCGCTTTAGTCTTGGACCATACTATGCCAAATCGTCATATTTTAGGTGATATTGGCTATATGGCTCAGTCTGATGCTCTTTATGAGGCCTTGTCAGGTCAAGAAAATCTAGAATTTTTTGGTCAGCTAAAAGGGCTATCCAAAAGAGATCTGACAGCTGAAATTGCCCATGTGGCTCAAGTTGTGGATCTGACAGAGCATTTGAATAAAACGGTATCCGGTTATTCTGGAGGAATGAAGCGACGCTTGTCTTTAGCCGTCGCGCTTCTGGGGAATCCTCAGCTCTTGATTTTGGACGAACCGACAGTTGGAATCGACCCTTCTCTTCGAAAGAAAATCTGGAAAGAATTATTCGCGCTTAGAGACAATGGGGTAGGGATATTAGTTACTACCCATGTTATGGATGAAGCAGAGTTAACGGATAAGGTCGGCTTATTATTAGGTGGAAAAATCATTGCTTTTGATACACCGCAACACTTAAAAGATAGTTATCAAGTTTCAAGTATTGAAGAAGTCTTTTTGAAAGCAGAAGGAGAGTAAGATGAGAACCATTGCTATTGCTAAAAAAGTTATCAAAGAATTGCTTCGTGACAAACGAACCTTGGCTATGATGTTTGTAGCGCCGGTATTTATTATGTGGCTGATGAACCTCATGTTTTCAGCTAGTACAACCGTGAATGTCAAGTTAGCGACACAAGATCTACCAACTGGTTTGGTAACAAAAATGGATGAGCTCGATCATGTGGACGTCGAGACTTATCAAGACTTAGATCAGGCTAAAAAAGCTCTAGCTGACGAGAAAGTAGATGCAGTCATATCGTATAAAGATGGTGAGTATCAGGTCGACTACGCAAATACGGATGCTTCTAAAACAACTATGACACGACAAGTGTTACGAACAAGTATCGTCAATGAAGGCACCGATCAGTTATTATCTCGTGTCAAACAAGCTCTTCCACAATTGAAATTAGATGAAAAGGCGCCTGAAATCAAAGAATCTTACCAATATGGAGATAAAAATACTGGATTCTTTGCACGTATGATTCCAATTTTAATTGGCTTTGTGGTCTTCTTCTTTGTCTTTTTGATTTCTGGTATGGCACTGTTGAAAGAGCGAACAAGTGGAACCTTGGATCGCTTGTTAGCAACCCCAGTGAAACGTTCTGAAATCGTCTATGGCTATATGTTGTCTTACGGTATTATTGCGATTTTTCAAACGGCAGTTGTCGTTTTAGCAGCAATTTGGCTACTAGATGTAGAAGTTGTAGGAAATATTTTAAATGTTATAATAGTTAATGTGGTACTGGCTCTTGTAGCACTAGCTTTTGGAATTCTCTTGTCTACTCTAGCAAAATCAGAATTCCAAATGATGCAATTTATTCCTCTCGTGATTATGCCCCAACTTTTTTTCTCAGGAATTATTCCATTGTCATCCATGGGAGAATGGGCTCCAACTGTGGGGAAATTTTTGCCATTAACCTATTCTGGTGATGCAATAAGCCAGATTATTCTTTACGGACACAATCTTGGTGATATTTTGTCAAATCTTGGTGTTTTAATGATTTTCTTGATCATTTTAACAATTCTCAATATTGTTGGATTGCGTCGTTATCGTAAAGTTTAGAAATCAACATAAATAATGCTAAAAAGGTGTGAAGATTGGATGGATAAGACTGTTTTTGAATCGTTTGAAGATTACTTAGAAGAAGCGAATTACCCTCAAGGAAAGAAAAAAATCATGCAGGCAGCAGTGGATCTCATATCAACCAGGAGTTACCATGGGACCTCAACTCTTCACATAGCTGAGCGTGCTGGACTAAGCCAGGCAACTTTGTTTAAGTATTTTAAGACGAAGGATGATTTACTGACGGCTATTTTACATCCTGTAGTCCCAGGCATTCTCGGTAGTTTTTTTGAGGAACTCTTAGCTTTTGAAACGACAGAAGAGAGGGTTCGTTATCTCGTCCATAATCGTATGAGCTATCTCAAAAAAAATCGTGCCTTGATGAAAATCATTCTACAAGAGAGTTTTTCAAATAAAAAACTAAAAAATGAACAGATTTTTATCTGGAATGCTATTCAAGATAAACTTCGAGTGCTTCATAAGGAATTGCTAGCAGATCCACGTGTAAATCCAGAGATAACGATTCCTCAAATGGTTCGCATCTGTATAGGTCCATTGTTAGCTTACTTCTCTCAACTATATGTCGTTGGCGTCAATGGCGAAATGAGAGAAGAGGACTTAGGCTTATTGGAAAAACAAATCTTAGGTGGTTTGTGGAAATAGGAGGAGTATAGGAATTAGTTCTTTTTGCTTTAGGTTGAGCAACACATCATAAGAAGTATTTTCTAATATTAAAAAACATAATAATTTAAAGAAAAAACTCTTATCCCTAGCATATTAACAGCTTGGAATAAGAGTTTCTTATGTTATTAGGACGAGAAAGAATTATTCTCCGTCTTTTTTAAAGATGTTTTTTACGCCAGATACTGCACCTTCGACAGCTTCTTTTGCATCTTCAGCAACTTCTTTAGCTTTTGAAGCTACCTTTTCTGCAGCTCCTTCTGTTTGAGTTTTTGTATCGCCAGTTAGTTTACCAAAGCCTTCTTTAACAGAACCTTTAGCTTGGTTGAATTTTTCTTCGATTGACATGGGGGATACCTCCGTTAATTTTTTGTATTATCTAAATTACATCAGATATTGGTTTAAGTATATACCCTTTTATGCTAAAAAGCAAAAAACTGATACGAAAAGCATCAGTTTATTTTTTAATAGGTTACAACATTCAATTGACCTTTATCATATTCAGCGATAAAGATATTTGAGACTTCTTCGAAACCTTCTTCTTTCAATTTCTCAGTTAGCCACTCCTCGGATTTGCCAATGGTTTCTAGGATTTCAACTTGGACAACACCGTCTGTGATGACTGGGTACTTAGGATTTTCGTCACCCATTCTTACGACAATTAGTTGTCCGTTTTGCTCAATCACAGCTCTCTTGACATCCTTTAATTGAAAGATTCCTTGAGCGCGCAATTTAAGAGCAACATCAGCAGCAGCTAGACCTTTTGAGCGACAGGCTTCTGGATCTAATGTTCCATTTTTAATGATAATCGTAGGTTTTCCGTCAATCAGATGTTTAATGAAGGAAACATTGGTATTCAACCATTTGAGGAGTAAAATGAGAATAGTCCAAATAATGAGGATAACAATGTATTGGATGATGGTGATAGAACTATTGTAGATAACCCCACCGATAATACCCCCGAGAACAAAGTTCTGGATTTGATCTACTGCAGAACTTGGTGCTAAATTTCCTTTACCTGTTACGTTAATAACAAAAACAAGAGAAAGTAGCCCCAAGGCTAATTTAATTGCAATCGTAGCAAAAAAGCTTATCATTTTTCAACCTCCACGAGTTCAACATCTGATTTATAGAGTTCCATTTTTTCTAATAAATAGCTATCTTGGTCAGTCCCGCTAATGGCACGATAAAAATTGTTGCCAACCTTAATAATCGCCCCATCAGTCACTGCTGATGTGTTGACATAGACCTCTTTTTTATCTACACCTAATTCTTTTGAAACGACTTCGATAAAGTTTAGGGAAGAGCGGAATTGATTATCGTTGGATTGACTGTTTTGAAGATTCGTAATGCTTATCAAAACGAATGCGATTAAGGTCAAAATAGAAATGAGCGATAATTCACGGAACTTGCTCCCTTTTTTATCTTTGAAAGCTTTAAATGCAAAAAATCCAGTCACGATAAGCAGTAAAGCTGATACGATAATCATGGCCCAATTCTGTTGACTGATCTGACTGAGCACATAGTCATAGGAATAGAATTTCATAAGATTTCTCCCTTTTTCAAATTAAATCTATTATAAGATAATTCCTAAGCTATAGCAAGTTTATTATGACGAAAAAAGCATTTAATTGTTGTTTCCTACTTAAGGTAGGTTTATTTATTGAACTTAGACCAGAACTTGACTTTCCCTTTGTATTTGATACAATAGTAAAAATTTAGAGGAGGTACTTTATGATTCAAAAACACGCTATTCCTATTTTAGAGTTTGATGACAATCCTCAGGCAGTTATTATGCCCAACCATGAAGGCTTGGATTTACAGTTACCAAAGAAGTGTGTTTATGCATTTTTGGAGGAGGAGATTGACCGCTTTGCTCAGGAAGTAGGGGCGGAGTGTGTTGGGGAGTTTGTGTCTGCCACTAAGACCTACCCCGTTTATGTCATGAGTTACAAGGGTGAGGAAGTGTGTCTGGCCCAAGCTCCTGTTGGTTCTGCCCCTGCGGCCCAGTTTATGGACTGGTTGATTGGTTACGGTGTGGAGAAAATCATTTCCACGGGAACCTGCGGGGTGCTGAGTAATATAGAAGAAAATGCCTTTCTAGTTCCAGTTCGAGCCCTACGCGATGAAGGAGCCAGCTACCATTATGCACCACCTTCTCGTTATATGGATGTGCATGTAGAAGTTGTTTCTGCTATCGAGCAAGTTTTGGAACAACTAGGTGTCCCTTACGAAGAAGTCATGACTTGGTCGACAGACGGATTTTACCGGGAAACAGCTGAAAAAGTTGCCTATCGCAAGGAAGAAGGCTGTGCTGTTGTAGAGATGGAGTGTGCAGCTCTTGCGGCAGTAGCTCAGCTTCGCGGAGCAGTTTGGGGTGAGTTGTTGTTTACGGCAGATTCTTTGGCAGATCTTGATAACTATGACCAACGCGATTGGGGTGCAGAAGCTTTTGATAAGGCGCTAGGTCTCTGCCTTGAGATTGTTAGTCATATGTGAGTATTCTCAGATTTTTGTGGTACAATGTAGCTATGTTATTAAAATCAATTGTTGAAAAAATAAATACCATTCTAGGACGTTTATCACCCGCTCGGAGAATCTTTTTAAGTTTTGCTTTGGTTATTCTCTTGGGGTCTCTCCTTTTGAGTCTGCCATTTGCACAATCTCCAACATCTCATGCCGGTTACTTTGATCATTTATTTACAGCCGTATCTATGGTCTGTGTGACAGGACTTTTTACCTTACCTGTCGCTTCGACCTACAATGTCTGGGGGCAGCTGATCTGTATGTTCTTGATTCAGATTGGTGGTTTGGGTCTCATGACCTTTATCGGAATTTTCTATATCCAGGGCAAGCAAAAACTCAGTCTTCGAGGTCGAGAAACGATTCTGGAGAGCTTTAGCTTCGAAGAAACCCAGTCTCTGAGGGATTTTCTACGTTCCATCTTCGTGACGACTTTTCTAGTAGAAGGATTCGGAGCCTTTCTGCTAAGTTTTCGTTTTGTCCCCGAGTTTGGTTGGGGACGGGGGATTTTTACTTCCATTTTCGTAGCTATTTCAGCTTTCTGTAATGCTGGATTTGATAATTTTGGTAGCACGAGTTTGCTAGCCTTTCAGACAGACCCATTGATTAATTTAGTGATTGCAGGATTGATTATTACGGGTGGTCTAGGTTTCATGGTTTGGTTCGACTTGGCTACCCAATTAGGAAAGAAGAAAAAGCGTCGTCTTCGTTTCCATACTAAGCTAGTCCTCTTCTTAACAGCGGGGATTTTATTTGCTGGAACAGTTTCAACCCTCTTGATAGAGTGGAACAATTCGGGAACGATTGGCAATCTCAGCTTCCCTGATAAATTGCTGGTTAGTTTCTTCCAAACTGTCAGCATGAGAACAGCCGGTTTTGCTTCTATTGATTTTACTCAGGCTAGACCTGTTACCTTGATGATCTATATTTTGCAGATGTTTCTGGGTGGGGCACCTGGAGGAACAGCCGGGGGGCTTAAAATCACAACCTTCTTTGTATTATTAGTATTTGCACGCAGTGAACTTTTAGGATTACCCCATGCCAATGTAGCTCGGAGAACGATTGAACCTCGGACAGTCCAAAAATCATTCAGTGTCTTCATTATTTTTTTATTGACTTTTCTGGTTGGCTTGATTTTACTAGGAATAACAGCAGAAGGGAATCCGAAATTTATCTACCTGATGTTTGAAACTATTTCAGCGCTTGCCACGGTTGGAGTAACTGCTAATTTGACACCAGAGTTAGGTAAGCTAGCGCTTAGTGTCATCATGCTACTGATGTTTATTGGGCGAATCGGACCTCTGACGCTATTAGTTAGTTTGGCTGAGTATCGACCAGATAAGAAAGATATGATCCACTATATGAAAGCAGATATTACCATAGGATAAGAAAGGATAAACTATGTCAGATCGGACAATCGGAATTTTAGGCTTGGGTATTTTTGGGAGTAGTGTTCTGGCTGCTCTCGCCAAGCATGATGTAAATATTATCGCTATTGACAACCATGAGGAACGAATCAATCAATTTGAACCAGTCTTGGTGCGTGGTGTTGTTGGAGATATAACAGATGAGGACCTCTTGCTATCGGCTGGAATTGATACCTGCGATACCGTAGTCGTCGCAACTGGTGAAAATCTAGAGTCTAGTGTTCTTGCAGTCATGCATTGCAAGAGTCTAGGGGTACCGACTATTATTGCTAAGGTTAAAAGTCATACAGCAAAAAAAGTCCTTGAAAAAATCGGTGCAGATTCAGTCATTTCACCAGAGTTTGAGATGGGTCGTTCGTTGGCACAGACGATTCTCTTTAATAACAGTGTAGATGTCTTTCAGTTGGACAAGAATGTCTCAATTGTCGAGATGAAAATTCCACAGTCCTGGACAGGGCAGAGTCTTAGTCAACTAGACCTTCGAGGACGATACAATCTCAATATCCTCGGTTTTCGTGACTACGAAAATGCTCCCTTAGATGTACAGTTTGGACCAAATGATTTATTAAAACCGGATACCTATATCATGGCGGTGATTAATAACCAATATTTGGATACCCTAGCAAGCCTTAGTGAGTAGAAGAGGAATGACTATTCTTTTTTCAACGACTATTGAGTCAATATAAGTAATTTATAAGAGGGATTTAAGAAAAATTTTAACTTTTTCTTAATCCTTTTTAATTTTAGGAGATTATACTAGAGTCATCAAATAAAGAAAAACTCTAAGGAGAATCCTATGAAATTCAATCCAAATCAGAGATATACTCGTTGGTCTATCCGCCGTCTTAGTGTCGGTGTTGCCTCAGTTGTTGTGGCTAGTGGCTTCTTTGTCCTAGTTGGTCAACCAAGTTCTGTACGTGCCGATGTGGTCAATCCAACCCCGGCTCAAGTTGGGCCAGATGCTACTTCGGTGAGTGAAAAGAGTGACTTACCAGTAGAACTTCTCAAAGAAGCAGTCGATACTGCTCTTCCTTCAGAACAGGCAGACTCAGCACCTAAAGCAAGCTTGGATACTACAAGCTCTCCAGAAAAAGTGAATGTAGCTGATAAAGACCAAGTGGTAGCGCCAAAAGAAGAAGTGCAAGCAAAACCAGAATCTAAGAAAGAAACAGAGGATGCGGTTAAACCTGCGACAAATCCTGCGCCTACAGTTTCTGGACAAGACCGTGAAGCAAATGAAGCTCAACCAGCAACCACTCCAGCTGAAGTGCAAAAGGGCGTGGCCGACAACACTAAAGACACAGTAGATGTCCCAGCAACTTACTTGGACAAAGCCAACTTCCCAGGTCCATTCACAGCTGGCGTCAACCAAGTCATTCCATATGAATTCTTCGCCGGTGACGGTATGTTGACTCGTCTTATCTTGAAAGCCTCAGACAAAGCTCCGTGGTCAGACAACGGTTCAGCTAAAAATCCTGCCCTTCCACCAGTAGAAAACTTGGGCAAAGGCCTTTACTTCTATGAAGTGGATTTGGCAGGTACCCAAGGTAAATCAGATAAAGAGCTTCTAGACCTCTTAAAACAAAATGGTACGCAAAGCTATAAAGCAACTATCAAAGTGTACGGTTCGAAAGACGGCAAGGCTGATTTGAGTAATCTAGTAGCGACTAAGGATTTGGATGTCAACTTGAATGGTTTGACTACTCCAGCTGAAGTTCGAAAAGGTGTGGCAGACAATACCAAAGACACAGTAGATGTCCCAGCAACTTACTTGGACAAAGCCAACTTCCCAGGTCCATTCACAGCCGGTGTCAATCAAGTTATTCCATACGAATTCTTCGCAGGTGATGGTATGTTGACCCGCCTTATCTTGAAAGCTACTGACAAGGCCCCATGGTCAGACAACGGTTCAGCTAAAAACCCCGCTCTTCCACCAGTAGAGAAATTGGGCAAAGACCTCTACTTCTATGAAGTGGATTTGGCCGGCACTCAAGGAAAATCTGATAAAGAGCTTCTTGATTTCTTGAAACAAAACGGCACTCAAAGTTATAAAGCTACTATTAAAGTGTACGGTGCAAAAGATGGCAAGGCCGATTTGAGCAACCTTGTAGCGACTAAGGATTTGACAGTAAACTTGAATGGCTTGACTTCTCCAGCTGAAGTGCAAAAAGGCGTAGCCGACAATACCAAAGACATAGTAGATGTCCCAGCCACTTACTTGGATAAAGCGAATTTCCCTGGCCCATTCACAGCCGGTGTCAACCAAGTCATCCCATATGAATTCTTCGCCGGTGATGGTATGTTGACTCGCCTTATCTTGAAGGCCTCAGACAAAGCTCCATGGTCAGACAACGGTTCAGCTAAAAATCCGGCCCTTCCACCAGTAGAAAAATTGGGCAAAGGCCTTTACTTCTATGAAGTAGATTTGGCAGGTACTCAAGGAAAATCAGACAAAGAGCTTCTTGACTTCTTGAAACAAAATAGTACACAAAGCTATAAAGCTACTATCAAGGTGTACGGTGCTAAAGACGGCAAGGCTGATTTGAGCAACCTCGTAGCGACTAAAGATTTGGATGTCAACTTGAATGGCTTGACTACTCCAGCTGAAGTACAAAAAGGTGTGGCCGACAACACTAAAGACACAGTAGATGTTCCAGCCACTTACTTGGATAAAGCCAACTTCCCTGGCCCATTCACAGCTGGTGTCAACCAAGTCATTCCATATGAATTCTTTGCTGGTGACGGTATGTTAACTCGCCTTATCTTGAAAGCCTCCGACAAAGCTCCATGGTCAGACAATGGTTCGGCTAAAAATCCTGCTCTCCCACCAGTAGAGAAATTGGGCAAAGGCCTCTACTTCTACGAAGTGGACTTGGCAGGTACTCAAGGTAAATCAGATAAAGAGCTTCTTGACTTGTTGAAACAAAATGGTACACAAAGCTACAAGGCAACCATCAAAGTGTACGGTGCCAAAGACGGCAAGGCCGATTTGAGCAACCTTGTAGCGACTAAGGATTTGACAGTAAACTTGAATGGACATCAGTCTCTTACTCAGATGCAGTCAGGTTTCGTCCCATCTTCTAATGGTTCAGCTATGCCGGCTCCAATGATGAATAGTCATCAAGATGCGTCTAAGATGAACGCTCAAATGCCTAGTGTCAATCAAGATGATATGAAATCTAAAATGCCAGCTGCTAGTCAGGATAAGATGATGCCTAACAAAGAGCAGGACAAAACCATGAATGCTAGTCAGCCTATGGCAACACCAAGCATGAAACAAGATCAAGATCCAGCAGCCTCAAGTAAAATGTCTGATGAAGGCAAGATGGCATCTAATAACAAGGTATCAAGTCCAATGATGGCTGATCAAATGAAAGACCAAAAAGACATGCTTCCATATACTGGTGAAGCCCAAACATCAATGGCTCCTATTGGCTTCCTTGGACTCGCCTTGGCCGGACTGTTAGGTGGCCTCAGTTTGAAAGCTAAAAAAGAGGAGAATGACTAGTCCAGTTACAGACTTTCTATCCAGGATTTGAAAAATCCAGATATGGTTTAGAATGTTCGTAAAGTGATTAAAATAGTGTTATACTATTGTAGTATAGCACTGTTTTTTTCAAAGGAGAGACAGATGGGAAAGACCATTTTACTCGTTGACGACGAGGTAGAAATCACAGATATTCATCAACGCTATCTGGTTCAGGCAGGGTATCAGGTTTTGGTGGCTCATGATGGAGTAGAGGCCTTGGAAATCTTCAATCGAAAATCGATTGATTTGATTATTACAGATATCATGATGCCTCGGATGGATGGTTATGATTTGATTAGTGAGGTTCAGTATCAATCTCCAGATCAGCCTTTTCTATTTATTACGGCTAAGACAAGCGAGCAGGACAAGATTTACGGCCTAAGCCTGGGGGCAGATGACTTTATTGCCAAGCCATTTAGTCCTCGTGAGCTTGTTTTACGTGTCCACAATATCTTGCGTCGCCTTCATCGTGGGGGTGAGATAGAGGTTGTCAGTCTCGGGGATTTACGAATGAATCACGGTAGTCATGAGGCTCAAGTAGGAGATGTAGCACTTGATTTGACAGTCAAATCCTTCGAGCTTTTATGGATTTTAGCCAGCAATCCAAAGCGAGTTTTCTCTAAGACAGATCTCTATGAAAAGGTCTGGCAAGAAGACTATGTGGATGATACCAATACCTTAAATGTTCATATTCATGCTCTTCGACAGGAGTTGGCTAAACATGCCAGTGCAGAAACGCCCAACATCAAAACCGTCTGGGGCTTGGGCTACAAAATTGAGAAAGCACGAGGGAGTCAATGAAATTAAAAAGTTACATTTTAGTGGGGTATGTCATTTCAACACTCCTAACGATTATCGTGGTCTTTTGGGCCATCCAGCGAATGTTAATTGAAGAAAGAGAAATTTATTTCCTAGTGGGGATGACTCTCATGGCTAGTTTTGTCGGTGCTGGGATTAGTCTCTTTCTCCTATCGCCTGTCTTTACTTCGTTGAGCAAACTTAAGGAACATGCTAAGCGGGTAGCAGACAAGGACTTTCCTTCCAATCTGGAGGTTCAAGGCCCTGTAGAATTTCAACAATTAGGCCAAGCTTTTAATGAAATGTCCCATGATTTGCAGGCGACCTTTGATTCCTTGGAAGAAAGCGAACGAGAAAAGGGCTTGATGATTGCACAGTTGTCGCATGATATTAAGACCCCCATTACTTCGATTCAAGCGACGGTAGAAGGGATTTTGGATGGGGTTATCAAGGAAGGAGAACAGGACCATTATCTAGCAACCATTGGGCGTCAGACGGAAAGACTCAATAAACTGGTTGAAGAGTTGAATTTTTTGACTTTAAACACAGCTAGCAATCAGGCGGAGACGACTAGTAAAGACAGCATTTTTCTGGATCAGCTCTTGATTGAGTGTATGAGTGAATTTCAGTTCTTGATTGAGCAGGAGGAGCGAGATGTTCACTTGCAGGTAGTCCCAGAGTCTGCCCGGATTGAAGGAGATTATGCTAAACTTTCTCGTATCTTGGTAAATCTGGTCAATAACGCTTTTAAATACTCGGCTACAGGAACCAAGCTGGAAGTGGTGGCTAAGCTGGAGAAGAACCAGCTTTCAATCAGTGTGACGGATGAGGGGCAGGGGATTGCCCCAGAGGATTTGGAGAATATTTTCAAACGCCTTTATCGTGTCGAAACTTCGCGCAATATGAAAACAGGTGGTCATGGATTAGGACTTGCGATTGCGCGTGAATTGGCCCATCAATTGGGTGGGGAAATTACAGTCAGTAGCCAGTACGGACTAGGAAGCACCTTTACCCTCCTTCTCAATCTAAAATAAAGCTTAAAACCCCTTTACAAATCTAACCATTCATGGTACAATATCCTTTGTGTGAAATATCAGCAGGAAAGCATGAAGCTCGTCAACAGGTGTCTTATGATAAGTAACCTTGGCTGTTTAGGCGAAGGGCATCTGCACGAATCAGGGCTTTCTAAGTGACTATTTCCACCGAAATATTATTTATATCAGGAGGACATTCACATGTCACGTTATACAGGACCATCTTGGAAACAAGCTCGTCGCCTTGGCCTTTCACTTACAGGTACAGGTAAAGAATTGGCACGTCGTAACTATGTACCAGGACAACACGGACCAAACAACCGTTCTAAATTGTCAGAATACGGTTTGCAATTGGCTGAAAAACAAAAACTTCGTTTCACTTACGGTGTAGGTGAAAAACAATTCCGTAACTTGTTCGTACAAGCTACAAAAATCAAAGGCGGAATCCTAGGTTTCAACTTCATGCTTCTTTTGGAACGTCGTTTGGATAACGTTGTTTACCGTCTTGGTCTTGCGACTACTCGTCGTCAAGCTCGTCAATTCGTAAACCACGGCCATATCCTTGTTGACGGAAAACGCGTTGATATCCCATCATACCGTGTAACTCCAGGTCAAGTGATCTCAGTTCGTGAAAAATCATTGAAAGTTCCAGCTATCCTTGAAGCAGTAGAAGCAACTCTTGGACGTCCAGCATTCGTATCATTCGATGCTGAAAAATTGGAAGGTTCATTGACTCGCTTGCCAGAACGCGATGAAATCAACCCAGAAATCAACGAAGCACTTGTCGTTGAATTCTACAACAAAATGCTTTAATTTTAAGATTTGTTTTACAAAAAGCCTACAACAGTGGGCTTTTTGCTTTGTCTTAAAACGTTGATTTCTGGGTTTGTCATCATTTTTGTCATCACTCATAATGAACGAACAGCTTTCTCATAAAATGAGACGGCTGTTTTTGCTTTTTCTTTGGAGAGATGACTGTAAGTGTCCATGGTCATAGCCAATGTGGAATGACCTAAACGGTGCTGAAGTTCCTTGTAGGGTATTCCAGAGTTAAGCAATAAACTAGCGTGTGTGTGCCTAAAACCGTGGAATCCAATATTAGGTACACCAGCATGTTTGAAACGTGTGTTTAAACGAGTTGCTAGTGTTTTATTGTTTGGGTATTTATGTATAAAATCTGAGAAGACAATAGTTTCAGTTCGACCAAGTTTCCAAGCTTCTTGTCTTTGTCTTTTTTGATACACTTTTAAGACCTCTATAGTTTGTGCATCAATATCAATTGTACGATAACTTGCCTCAGACTTTGGACTGTTAATCTCACCTAAATGATTTAGTGTTTTTGTGATATTCACAGTCGCATTATGCAGGTCAATATCTGACCAATGTAGAGCTAAGGCTTCGTTAATACGGCAACCAGTAGCAAGAAGAAACTTATACAAAGTAATTTCATAGATATTTCTGTATATTGCTAAGTCAGCCTCTTCTAAATAACTGAGGAATTGCTTTAACTCTAAGTTATTAAAGTGCTTAACTTTTGTTCTCCCTTTTTTTATTTTACGAGGAAGAATGACTTCACGGGCTGGATTTATATCAATAATTTGCATTGTGACAGCATATTGTAGGATACGTTTATTTAGCGCGTGAATTTTATCATAGTGCAGAAATGCTCCGTCTTCTCTTTTGTTAGCGCGTAGAGCTAGTTGATTAACAATACGCTGAATAGTAGGGGTAGTTAATTTATCTAGCTTATAAGACCCAAATAAAGGAATCACATGGTTAGATAGTAGTCGCTTTACAGAATCTTGTGTGTTTGGTTTTACTGTGTGTTGATAGCTTTCCCACCATAATTGAGCTACTTCTTCATAGCTTGTTAGTGGAATGTTCTCTTTCTTACTAAAACCATTATTTTGGAAATCAGCTTTAGCTAATTGAGCTTTTTTCTTCAATTCAGTTTTAGTTCTAGCGGTTAGATTAGCCTGTATTCTTTTTCCAGTTTGTGAATCTATACCAAGATATACTCTAGAACGATATACAGTGCTACCATTTTGTTTCTTTATTTCTGCTATTTTCATTTTTTAACCTTTCTAACATCAGCAGGCAAGCTGTAAGAGGTTATGAAAATAGATATTATGATTTGTGTCTAGAACGAATACCGTCAATTAGTATTTGTAGAGCGGTTAAGTCCTCAGTTGTGAGTGCTTGACCATTAATAGTTATTTTTACATTTTTTCTAAAGATATAATCAAGGTTAATCTTAATATTTTCTCCATTGATAATATCTTGACTAATGTCTTTGTATGTTCTTAATGTTGAGAACAAGGATTTGCTATTCCTTAGTTCGATTAAATCCTTTAAAAGTTGCTTCTCTTTATCATTGTGAATTGAATCCATGTTGACATGGCTAATTATGTCATCGATATAAGAACTAGCTGAAGTTTGGGATTCTGCATAGAAACCAACAGAATCTAGTCCGTCTCTTTGACACTGTTCCTTTATGGCGTGTTGAGCAATGTTAAGTGCAATCTCATATAGACTGTCTACACTGGGAATCTTTTTGTCATTTTCGATTTGTGAGATGTAGGATTGAGATACGTTTAGTGATTCAGCAAGTTTCTTGGTAGTTATGTTTGCTTCCTTACGATATTTTTTTAGATAAGCTCCTATCATTTTTAACCTCCGTTTAATAACTTTAGTAATATTTTATCAAAAAACTCTTGACATGTAAATTAAAAACTGATAAAATCTAAAACATAACCAAGGTTTAATAACCTAGGTAAAAAGGCAGGCTGTAATGAGGTGTGAAAACGGTTTTGCATAAATAAGAAAGAAAGAAGGTAGACATATATAGTATGACACAAGGATTACTATCGCAAGAAGCAGAACTAGCATTGTTGAGAAAGATTGAATCTTTAATAAAAGATTACCTATCACACGCAGTGCTTTCATCTCACAGTGACTCGTTTGGCTTGATACAACAAAAAGAGTTAATCAAAGAACTAGGTATTAGTTTAGTAACTCTGCATGAGTGGGAGCGTTTAGGGTTAATCCGATACTGTCCACCAATAGAAGGAACTCGTAAAGTCTTCTATAAGAAATCAGATGTTATGAAGTTCCTTTCAATTACTAGAAGGGAGTAACTATACTATGTGAAGAAATATAGTTGAAACTTCCTATGCTTACTTGAAATACATAGGAAGTGGTCGCCATGTTGAATTACAAATTCAATCGCTCAAATACACTATTTATAAACGGAAGGAACATAAATATGTCAATAATTAAAATTAAACCAAAGGATTCTGTGTTAGAATTGGACTATGATTTTGAAACTTACCCTGAGAGCGCTATTCAAGCTTTTGATAACTCTACTCCAATAGATAAATATAAGGAAGAATGGCGAATATTTAAAAATGAGGTAATTGATTCTATCCCTCACATAGATGTTTCAGAAAAAGAGAAGCTGAAAAAGAGAAAACCTCCGTTTCATATTATGGCAGACTTTTTAATGGCTCATCTCATTGTGGTTACTATAGCTGAAATAGAGGATACTGGTGAAGGTAGCTTATTTGTGTACAATCCAAAAGAGGGGATTTATCAACCTGCTTGGGATATAGTTACTAAATTAGTAAGAAGATTAGAACCTTCTTTTAGAAGTGCTGATATATCCGAGATTATTTGTGCACTAAGTTGTAACTGTAAAAATGTAAGTATATACCAAGGTTTACGTTACGTAGCGTTAGGGAATTGTATTTATGATACTTATCATCGGTATGGAATGAAATACAGTCCTTCAATTGTGTTTACACATAAAGTACAAGTAAATTATAATCCAGAAGCAACTTCTCCAGTATTAGGTGATTGGTCTATTGATTCTTGGTTAACTGAACTGTTTAATAATGATGCTGAACTAATTCACTTAGCATGGCAAACAATTTTGGCAGTGATACGTGGTTATGCTGATGAGAGAATTATTTGGCTGATTGGAAAAGGAGGAACAGGTAAGGGTAGTTTCCAAGAGTTGTTAATTAACTTAGTAGGTAGGAGAAATACAGCCTCCATGAAACTAATTGAATTAGATGGCAGAAACCGTTTTGCCACTTCACAGTTAATAGGTAAACATCTGGTTATTGGAGATGATAATCCTATTGATAAGGTGGTAACAGACCCTTCTACTATGTTTTCTCTAGTTACTCATGATATTGTCACAATCGAAAAGAAAGGCAAACAGGCCTATTCTGCTCGACTTACTCCTGTGATTGTTCAATCATCTAATCGATTGATTAAGATTCAAGGAGACAAAGAAGCTATAGCAAGAAGAACTTTCATACTTCCCTTCGTTTCTGAATTTAACAAAGATGGTTACAAGAGAGAAATAAAGCAGGTTTATCTAAAACGTCAGGATGTATTAGAATATGTATTGAAGAATGCATTAGAATATGATATCAGTGATGGATTCAAGGATATCAGTCACCACCCTGCTATCAAGGAAATTCATGGGAAGTCTATGACAAGTGTTGAACAGTTTTCATCTTATCTGTTTAGTCGTGTGAAATCTACTTTCTTGCCGAATTCATTTATGCTATGGGCATATGAACAATTCTGTGAAGGAAATGGTTTAGAACGAGAAACTAAGGAAGCCTTTCACAAAGAATTAAAAGATGCACTTCCATCAGACTGGGTATTTAAGCCAACATTATCTACTTGTAAAGATTTTGATGAGGGTGATTCTGTTTATTTTATTCATTCTGAGTCTTTTAATTTGGATTCTACAAAGAGATATAAAGGGTATGTAATGAAGTCATGCTCTTGATACACTTGAAACAGTAAATTTCATTTCTATTTTCAATTTTATTTGTTTTATTTATTCTAAGAAGTTAGAAATTAGTGTATCAAGTGTATCATTCTGGAGATATACAAAGTGTGAACGACTAGCCCGCCACGAGCGAAGGCAAAGGAGTGAAACACTTTGTTAAGTACCAAACACGCCTAATTTATTCCATGGTCTAATTGACAGCAAGAAACAAGGCACTCTCGTACAAATGAACTGTCCATCCGAAAAACTAAAGCCTTTCGTCTGAGACGTTCTTAGCGTACTTTGTGCCTACTTACTGTCAATTTGCTTTCACGGCATAAAGGCGTATGCTTGTGAGATAAAATAGAGAATAAAAATAGCTATTTAAAGAGGTTTTACATTATAGGATTTCATGTTTTTGTAGTGTTGACTTGATTCAGCTATCAGTTTTTACTGTACAATAGTATCAATTTCTCTCTCTATGTTTGTGGTTAGTAATGCGCGTGATAATGGGATTTCTAAGGGTCGATTAAAAAATAGAATAGTAAAGGATGTATGTGAATTTTGCTGTTCACCGATTAACTCTCTATATCAAAAATATGTTAGTAATGTGGAATTTTCTGAAGGAGGTTCATGTGATATAACGGATATACAAAATCCCTGCAATGAGTAATTGCAGGGATTTTGCATACGTTATATAATCAAGTGCTTACAGGTTACTACTGTATGTAAGAACGATTTATTTACCTATGTAATAGTAAGCTTCTTTACTAGAGCGGGGTGCATCTTTTATGACCATAATTCTAATTTGGTTTTTATCCGAACTGTCACCACTCCTAGTAATGACAGTAGATTTAGGCGGGTAAATCATGATGCCACCTTTTACAGAATCTAATCTCATACTAAAACTGATGACACCTTGGTTCCCAATTGTTGGAATTGTAATTATTTCACCATTTACTAAACCACTTTTATCAAATTTTATTTCTTCTCCAAATCCGTTCCTCCACGTACCAGCTATACTTGAGTAATCTCCTTGTAAAATAGCCTGTGAGTCAAGTTTTAGTGGCTCAGTTTCTGTTTGCTTTTCTTCTGTGGGAGTCGTGATAAGTGTGGCATCAGTAGCAACCCAGAATTGAAATTTTTCAGAGTCTTCCATGATTTTGACTGTGAAAGTAACGGTCGCTCCTTCTTGCCATCCCTCAATCATAGATTTCTTAATTTGTACTTGTACACCAGTCATAGGAGCATTACTAGCTTTTACCCAAATAGTATGGTATGTATTTAGAGCTTTAAAGTGTCCTACGTATGCTTCCCAAAACTTTTGGCGTGTTAGTTCTGCTGTGAAGCGGTATCGTTGACCAGTCTTTAATCTACCATCATTCTCCATTTCTCGAAGCTCTTCGGCTGTCGTATCTATGATAGTATCTTCATTTGAGCTAGAGCTTGTAGTAGATGTGCTGGAAGAAGAGCTGGATGATGCAGAGGAACTAGAAGTAGTAGATGAGATTTGTTGTGAAGAGTGACTATCTACGGTTTCTATATTCCTATCTGAATGTCTAAAGAATAAAAAAGTAGCTCCTATAATGATAAGAAGTAGAAGTGTAATTGAGGATATAAGAATCCAAAGCTTGTTGTTCTGTGGTAGAGGACAAACTACTACGTGATTCTGATTTTGGTAAACTTCAACAATATCATTTACTTTAGGATGAAAAGTTAACTCATTGATAGGAACATTTAGAGTCTCGTTTGTGTGGAGTCGAATGATAATATGTGTTTCTGAAACGTGAATAATTTGGTTATGTTTTTTATTTTTCATGTAGTATTAGTTCTCGTACATATAGGCAACCATGAGAGGTAGTGTTTTTGTGGATTTAAAGACCGTTTCATAACTTTGTCTTCCTTTTACTAGTCCGTACAATGTTATATGGTCATCTTCGGCTATAACTCTATTGTTGTATTCAGAAGGAATAGAAACCAAAATAATTTTATCATAGTCATCATTTATGGCTACACGCAGTGTATAGGCTTTCCCATCTTCCATAGCTTGTAAAACTTTACCATATACTCTTACTTTAGTATCTACGGCTATTTCATCATGATTCCACTTGTTATAGTCTACTTCACCATAATTTGCTTTATCATTATCTACAGTAATCTTAGGTTTTGATGGTACTGAGGATGATGAACTGGAACTACTTTCCTTTAAGGAAGATGAAGAGGTAGAGCTACTTTTTTTGGATGATGAAATTTGTTTTGATGTTGAACTTGAAGTTGTTTGATTGTTTGAAATTTGTTCTTTAGTATTTATAAAACTTATAACAATAATTACAAACAGTAATAGTAGAGTGACTATAATTCCTATTTTTTTATATTGGTTCTTTTTCTCTATGTTGTTTTTGTTGATGTCGACTTTTATGACAACACCTTCATAAACTTCTACATAATCCCCTATACTAGGTTCAAAGTCACAAGTTTCAATAGCAATTTCCTTTAAACTTCCATCCTCATAACCTATATAAATAGTATCTTCAGTTATTTTAATTATTTTCCCTATGTTCATTAGTACTCTCCTATTTTAATATTCCAGAAAACTTAACTTCATCAGGTGCCATTACATAACGATTTACAGCGACTTCTTCCCCACTGAGAGTGTAATAGAATCTAGGGCTATTTACTCCGTGGGATTTGGCAATTTTATATAAAGATTTGTTTAATGCACTGATAATTGCTCTAAGTTCTTTGTTTGAATACGAAGCATTATTTTCTGTGAGAATGATTCTGATGCCAGGTGTTACAGATATTTTTTCCATTTCAAGCATATTTGCTCCTAATTGCGTATTTACTTTATCTACACCTTCTTGAATTGCATTATAGAAAGCATCTAAATCTACTTTTCTGTTTTCTTCATTAGATTTTTTCTCAGATTCTTTAGATTTTTTCTCAGATTCCTCTTTCAATTTTTTCTGTTTTTCCCGTTCTTCCCGTTCTTGCCGCTCTTTTTCTTCTTTAATCTTTTCGATTTGTTTATTAAGTTTTAATTCCACTTCGTTTACACGGGAGGACAAACTACTAATTTTGTACTCGTGGTCGTTTGGATATCTATCTTCTAGGTATTTAATTTCCTTTTTAACAGATGACAATTCACTATCATCAGAAACAAGCTTCAAAGCTTCCTCTAACGTTATATTTTGTTTTATATTTGTTGTGTTATTTTCTAGTGCTTCAACTAGCTTAGTAACACGTTCCGTATCTTTCACATATTGTTGATTACCATAGCTTATTGCAATATAAGCAAATAATCCAAATAATAAAGTAAATATCACTAGAAAACCTACAATATATTTAGAAATTTTTTCTTGGTTCATTATTTATTCCTTTCTTATAAATGATTCAATCACTTCAACACTGGCTTGACTTGCTTTCGGTAATATGTCATATACTGTACCATTTGTGAAGTAAGTGAGATTAGGGATTGTTTTGAATCCTACGATTTTTTTGAAGTTATTCCAACTAGACTTGTCTATATGCTCACTATCCAAGTAATACACAGTTCTCTTAGTTTTATCGACTGCTTTTGCTAGTTTTGGAGCAAACTCTTGGCAGTAAGGACAACTTTCCCTCCCTGTATATAGGTAAAAAGTTTCTTGCTGTTGTATTTTCTGTTCTACTTTCTCTAAACTTATCTTTTGTAGCTTGTTCACAGTTGTCTGGTAATTTGTCTGTGGCTTAGTAGTCAAACATGCTGTGAATGTGGTAATTACAATAAGTAGTAGTAATAGTAGAATAAGATTTTTTTTGCTATTCATCACATCCGTATCCATCTTTATCTCTATCTAACCATGGACCATATTGTGGGTCGCTAGCAGGTATGTTTACACGTCCTGCTTTACGTGCTTCCCTACAGTTTTTAAAAGGTCTTAAATTTGATTGTGGAGCAGTTGTAGACGATTGTGTAGGAGTGGTTGTAGTGTCAGATGGAACTTGTTCTTTTTCTTGTGAAGATGATTTGTTTTCTTCCTCTTTTGATTTTGAGGCTTCGATGCTTGCTTTTTCCTCTTCTTGTGCTTTCTCTGTTTTTCTCACTTCACTGATTACTAATGAACCTTTACCAATTGAACCATATTTTTCTATAGATACTGTGTTTCCTGTATAGACCATAAGTTCATTTATTTTCACAGCTAGTGATTTAGGTGTACGCATTAGGAGCTTCTTACCTGTTATGTTGTACTCACGATATTCGTCTTTTTCTTCAATCCCAATTACTTCAGCTTCAACTTCATAGATTTTATCTGTGTTAGAGTGTTTATATTCTACCTCTCTTAGTGCTTTGGCTCGTAGGATGACTTTGATTTGAGGTGTGTTTAAGTAAGCATCCACAGCTATATGTCCAGTTGGAGACCATTTCTCTATTTTAGAGTTAGTTTCACTACTGGAAGATGAAGTAGAGGAAGATGAACTAGACTGTTTAACTTGTGAAGTTTGTGTTACGGAACTACTGTTTTTATTGTCGACTTGTGATGGCTTGCTTTCATGTGTAATTATTAGTGTAAAAAACATAAAGAGGATAAACAGTAATGCAATACCACCTGCTATTTTAACGTCTTTGTTCAGTTCTTTAAGTTTCTTAATTATTCTTATAAATCTCTTATTCACTTTTATAAATCTCCTGTGTTTTAACTTTAATTAAATAAATTAAAATATTATTTCCCTATAGTTATAATTATATCACACAAAGTTAAACTATAGAATAAGTTTTTCTACAAAATTTAACTATAGAGAGTGTAAACCAGATTGTTTAATCTATAAGATAGATAGTAGATTTAACACAGAGGTCAATAGGATGAATGATATACTAGAAACTATAAGTAATCAAATCCGAGATTTACGAGTTTCAAAGAAGATTACACAACAAGAATTAGCAGAAAGAACAAATTTAAGCGTTCCTTATATTAGTCAAATAGAGAATGGGCATAGGAATATATCTTTAGAAACTTTTATCAAGATTGTAGATGCTTTAGATATTCCATTAAGCGATTTTTTCTTACCTTATTCGGTAGTACAAGATACAGAGATGACAGAGCTTCTATTAAAAGTTCAAAAGTACCCACAGCATAGGGAAATTGTTCAAAAGGTGATAGAAATATTGGAATTAAGTCAGGAAAACTAAAAAGCACCTAAACGGTACTTTCTGCTTGCCTGCTGAACTCATCAATTTTGAAATTTGTACTCTAATTTGTCTACCATTGAGTGAAGTTTAATTTACTCTATTTAATGAAGGAATTATAAAAACTTGATGGAATCAACTTTTATAAAGTATGATGAAGTATAACTTATATAAAATCTATTCTACAACAAAATGCTTTAATTTTAAGAAATGTCTTACAGAAAGCCTACAACAGTGGGCTTTTTGCTTTGTCTTAAAATTAGATTATGAAAAACTAGCTAACTTTACGTGAATTACAAACTTATAATCGATAACATTACAGACTCAAAAACACAAGACAGAAACCAAAGCCCTTCTTTCCCCCTTTCTCTGCTATACTACAAGCAGAGAAAGGGGGAAAGCAAATGCTTGAAAAGTATTATGAGAAGGTAAAAGGAATTGTCCATAGATGTCGAAAAGATTACTATCTCCACCTGTGGGAAAAAGAGGATTGGGACCAAGAAGGACTGATCTGTCTCTATGAACTCCTTGAGGCCCATCCAGAATTAGTGGAAGAGGAAAAGAAACTCTACGTCTACTTCAAAACAAAATTCCGCAATCGAATCCTAGATAGCGTCAGAAAACAAGAGAGTCAAAAACGTCGCCTGGACCGTATGGCCTATGAAGAAGTAGGGGAAATTAGCCATCGCCTACCAGAAGGAGGATTGTGGCTGGATGATTACTACGCCCTTCATGAATTG
>NZ_JWAJ01000074.1 GCF_001068775.1 Streptococcus pseudopneumoniae | reverse complement strand
AACAAAATCCTAGCATTGTTCGCTTTCTTTATCTAAACATTCTTTTTATTTTATGACTAACACGATTCCCAGAACCAATCTAGTTTGTCTTTATAACACAAAAGAATGAATGTTTATTTAACTAAATTTTTAGTCTTCTTTTTTCTTTCCCAAAGCAAGTCCGAGACCACCTAGAATACCAAGAAGGCCTAGAGATGCAAGAGTCGCATTTGATTCAGTACCAGTATTTGGCAATACATTTTGAGAATCATTTGACTTAGCTCCATTATCATTAGTAGTCTTAGTATCTACCTGATCCGCATTCGGAGTAACTGCATTTGGAGTTGTTGGTGTAGGTGTATCTTGACCAGAGCCTCCATTCGTATCAGGTTTGACTGGCGTATCAGGTGTCACTGGTGCAACTGGAATTGTATCTGTTGGTGTTGCTGGTGTGACCTTACCTGGTGTTGTTACATCCACCGGTTGTGATGGTTTCTTATTCGGTTCGGTTACTGTTCCTGTACCTGGGACATCTTTCTTAGGAAGCTTGTCATTTGGTACTTCACCTGAACCATTGTCGCCAATTGTTACCGTGATTGGTGTTCCATTTTCACCTGGAATCACTACCTTGCTGCCTGATGGGTATGTTGAACCATCTGGTTTCTTAGGC
>NZ_JWAJ01000073.1 GCF_001068775.1 Streptococcus pseudopneumoniae | reverse complement strand
ATCCCAGGTGAAGATGGAAACCCAATCACTGTTACAATTGGTGAAGATGGTAAAGGTAAAGTATCAAATGACAACCTTCCTAAGAAAGATGTCCCAGGTACAGGTAAGATTACAGAACCAGGTAAACCAGCTGTTGAAGTTCCAGTAACAACACCAGGTAAGGTAACACCAAATACTCCAACAACTGAAACACCAAGTGAGATTGAAATCACACGCAAACCAAATGGTGATGCGATTGTAACGCCTAAGAAACCAGATGGAAAACCATACCTACCAGGAACTACGGTAGGAATTCCAAGTAAAGATAAAGATGGAAACCCAACTACAATCACAGTCACAATTGGCGACAATGGTTCGGGTGAAGTACCAAATGACAACCTTCCTAAGATAGATGTCCCAGGTAAAGGTAAAGTAACAGAACCGAATAAGAAACCATCACAACCAGTGGATGT
>NZ_JWAJ01000072.1:0-2500 GCF_001068775.1 Streptococcus pseudopneumoniae | reverse complement strand
ATACTCTACCCGTACCGCAAACCGACACAGGTAGTCGAGGCGAGTAGCCTCAGGTGATCGAGAGAACTCTCGTTAAGGAACTCGGCAAAATGACCCCGTAACTTCGGGAGAAGGGGTGCTGACTTAGGTCAGCCGCAGTGAATAGGCCCAAGCAACTGTTTATCAAAAACACAGCTCTCTGCTAAATCGTAAGATGATGTATAGGGGGTGACGCCTGCCCGGTGCTGGAAGGTTAAGAGGAGTGCTTAGCGTAAGCGAAGGTATGAATTGAAGCCCCAGTAAACGGCGGCCGTAACTATAACGGTCCTAAGGTAGCGAAATTCCTTGTCGGGTAAGTTCCGACCCGCACGAAAGGCGTAATGATTTGGGCACTGTCTCAACGAGAGACTCGGTGAAATTTTAGTACCTGTGAAGATGCAGGTTACCCGCGACAGGACGGAAAGACCCCATGGAGCTTTACTGCAGTTTGATATTGAGTGTCTGTACCACATGTACAGGATAGGTAGGAGTCTAAGAGATCGGGACGCCAGTTTCGAAGGAGACGTTGTTGGGATACTACCCTTGTGTTATGGCCACTCTAACCCAGATAGGTGATCCCTATCGGAGACAGTGTCTGACGGGCAGTTTGACTGGGGCGGTCGCCTCCTAAAAGGTAACGGAGGCGCCCAAAGGTTCCCTCAGAATGGTTGGAAATCATTCGCAGAGTGTAAAGGTATAAGGGAGCTTGACTGCGAGAGCTACAACTCGAGCAGGGACGAAAGTCGGGCTTAGTGATCCGGTGGTTCCGTATGGAAGGGCCATCGCTCAACGGATAAAAGCTACCCTGGGGATAACAGGCTTATCTCCCCCAAGAGTTCACATCGACGGGGAGGTTTGGCACCTCGATGTCGGCTCGTCGCATCCTGGGGCTGTAGTCGGTCCCAAGGGTTGGGCTGTTCGCCCATTAAAGCGGCACGCGAGCTGGGTTCAGAACGTCGTGAGACAGTTCGGTCCCTATCCGTCGCGGGCGTAGGAAATTTGAGAGGATCTGCTCCTAGTACGAGAGGACCAGAGTGGACTTACCGCTGGTGTACCAGTTGTCTTGCCAAAGGCATCGCTGGGTAGCTATGTAGGGAAGGGATAAACGCTGAAAGCATCTAAGTGTGAAACCCACCTCAAGATGAGATTTCCCATGATTTTATATCAGTAAGAGCCCTGAGAGATGATCAGGTAGATAGGTTAGAAGTGGAAGTGTGGCGACACATGTAGCGGACTAATACTAATAGCTCGAGGACTTATCCAAAGTAACTGAGAATACGAAGCGTGATTATTTTAAAGTGAAATTTGAAAGATATTCAATTTTGAGTATGTATTACTCAAAGTTAAGTGACGATAGCCTAGGAGATACACCTGTACCCATGCCGAACACAGAAGTTAAGCCCTAGAACGCCGGAAGTAGTTGGGGGTTGCCCCCTGTGAGATAAGGAAGTCGCTTAGCTAAAGGGAGTTTAGCTCAGCTGGGAGAGCATCTGCCTTACAAGCAGAGGGTCAGCGGTTCGATCCCGTTAACTCCCATAGGTCCCGTAGTGTAGCGGTTATCACGTCGCCCTGTCACGGCGAAGATCGCGGGTTCGATTCCCGTCGGGACCGTTTAAGATAACGAAAGTTATTTTAGACTCGTTAGCTCAGTTGGTAGAGCAATTGACTTTTAATCAATGGGTCACTGGTTCGAGCCCAGTACGGGTCATCATTGCGGGTTTGGCGGAATTGGCAGACGCACCAGATTTAGGATCTGGCGCTTAACGGCGTGGGGGTTCAAGTCCCTTAACCCGCATAATAGAAATAAGCCGGCTTAGCTCAGTTGGTAGAGCATCTGATTTGTAATCAGAGGGTCGCGTGTTCAAGTCATGTAGCCGGCATTTTTTTAATATAACCAAGAGGTCGATGCGAACGTAGTTCAGTGGTAGAACACCACCTTGCCAAGGTGGGGGTCGCGGGTTCGAATCCCGTCGTTCGCTTAGAGAGGCCGGGGTGGCGGAACTGGCAGACGCACAGGACTTAAAATCCTGCGATTGGTAACGATCGTACCGGTTCGATCCCGGTCCTCGGCATATAAAGAGCACCCTTAGCTCAACTGGATAGAGTACCTGACTACGAATCAGGCGGTTAGAGGTTCGACTCCTCTAGGGTGCATTTTTCTATTTAACTCGGGAAGTAGCTCAGCTTGGTAGAGTACTTGGTTTGGGACCAAGGTGTCGCAGGTTCGAATCCTGTCTTCCCGATTGATGGCGGTGTAGCTCAGCTGGCTAGAGCGTCCGGTTCATACCCGGGAGGTCGGGGGTTCGATCCCCTTCGCCGCTATAATGATCTTGTTGGACCTTTAGCTCAGCTGGTTAGAGCTCTCGGCTCATAACCGAGTGGTCGTAGGTTCAAGTCCTACAAGGTCCATTAAATACTATGGAGGATTACCCAAGTCCGGCTGAAGGGAACGGTCTTGAAAACCGTCAGGCGTGTAAAAGCG
>NZ_JWAJ01000071.1 GCF_001068775.1 Streptococcus pseudopneumoniae | reverse complement strand
TGGGGTTTTGTAGCCTGAATCCGCAATAATATAGCGTGGGGAGAAAGGCTCTAACTTTGAAAATAAGGCAGGGAAAGCCTGACTGTCATGAACATTTCCTGCTTCAACCGTATAAGCTAAGGCCCAACCATGCTTATCGCAAGCAACTTGAGCAGAATAGGCAAATACTTCCTTATGTTTGCACCAACCACACTCGGGATCTGTTGTTGAGATTTTCTTTTCTTTAGCCTCACTTTCTTTTGCGGGCTTTAAGGACTTTTTTGCGTGTTTTTTCCTGTCTAAATCAATCTCAACTGCCAATTGTTCACTCATAAATTTAGCTTGTTGGTCTACCATTTCCTTACGATACTTGTGACTATTAGCTGCCGCTTTGATATGGGTACCATCCACAAATATTTCAGAAGGATCAATTAAGCCAGCATACAAAGCTTGGTTGAGAACTTGGGAAAAAATCTCAGAAATGAGTTCTTTATCTTGAAAACGACGACTGTAATTTTTCCCATAGGTAGTAAAATGAGGAACCTTATCATCTAAAGTTAGTCCGAGAAACCAACGATAGGCCACGTTTACTTCAATCTCTTTCATGGTTTGGCGCATGGAATGACTGCCATAAAAACATTTGATTAAAGGAATTTTGACTAACATGACGGGATCAAGACTAGGACGACCATTATCTGGACTATAGGTATCTTCTACCAAGTCATAGATAAAGTCAAAATCAACCTTTGAATCAACTTGTCGAAGAAAGTGATCTTTTGGGACCAATTCGTCTATTGTATAGAAACCATATTATAATCAGGTTTTTCTTTGTGAAACATAGGGAACACCTCACAACTCTTCTTACCTCTATTATACGACTTTACAAAGAAAAGCCCTTAGAAACTTGAGTTCTAAGGACTTTGTCTTCAATCTGAAGGAAGCAAATCAGCTTCCTTTTCTTTTATGCAACTTTCAGTCCGTCTCGCTCCGTTAGGTGCGAGACAAAAAAAACACCCGTTATGCGGGTGCGCGTCGAAGGTTATACCACAAAAACTCCAAACGCGATACAATAAAGGTGTTCAAGCCAAATGTAAAGCGAAAGGAGAAAAA
>NZ_JWAJ01000070.1 GCF_001068775.1 Streptococcus pseudopneumoniae | reverse complement strand
ACTTAATTTCTAGAAGTTCTTTTAGAATCCGTAGTGTACTATTCTAGATTCAACCAACTATAATAAAGAATTCCTAAAATCAAAATTTTTTGTCCCGACCTCTTTAATTATCCCCAAAAGCTATCTTCTTTAGCTTGATCTGAAGAGAAGAGCCAAACTTCTTTGATTTTTCCGTCTTCAATACGGAAGAGGTCAATTCCGTTCATATTGAGTTCAGTACCATCAGCCCGTGTTCCAAGAAAAGTAACATTAGCTGCGACAAAATCCTTATTATCAGAAACCCAATTTGTTATCACCTTAAAGGTTCCATTAGTTTTCTCAGCAAATGTAGCTAGGTGAGGTCCTAGTTGGTCCTTACCAACAACTGTACCAGATATACTATGAGTACCAGGTTGATTCCAGACAATATCGTCTGCCATCGTTTCAAAGACACCAGGAAAGTCCCCAGCAATTAAAGCTTGGTTATAAGTATTGAAAATTTCTAAGTTTGTTGACATATATATTCTCCATTTCTTTTTTATGATATAATTGTAACAGTTACAAACAAAAAAACAAGTAGACACTTTTTTGATAGCTAGTATGAAAAGTAGTACTTTTATTGATACTAAAAGATAAATTTTTTAAAAAAATAGAAAGAAGATATTTTATGACAAATAAAGTGAGTGAGTATGGTATTTGTCCATTTGCGACAACGCAGAGGGTTTTAACAGGGAAATGGGCACTGGTAATCATTTATCAGTTGAGTACGGGTACTAAACGATTTAAAGAATTGCAGAGATTATTGCCTGGGATTACTCAAACTATTTTGACACGTCATCTCCGTCAATTAGAAAAGGATAAGATTGTTCAACGAAAGGTCTATGCGGAAGTTCCCCCACGAGTTGAGTACAGCTTAACCGAAATGGGGCAGGAATTCAAAGTTGTTTTAGATGCTGTCGAGAAATGGGGTCTAGATTATATCAAGTTGCTAGAAATGTAGAGGTATTGACCATGTATCAAAAGTTACTTAGAAAAATAGCAGAAGAAAAACCGAGCTATCGTCAAGAAGAAATCCTGTGGTTGCTTGAGCACTTAGGGGATACTAGTCCAGAGATTCGCGATGAATTGGTTTTTACTAGTCTGGCTAGGGGGATTCAAGAAGAGTTATTTACCAAGGAGCAATTTCAGTTGATTGCTGCTATGATTGTTTCTGATGGTGGCCTAGATAAAGAGATTGATAAGGCAGGAGCTTCAACGCTTGAACGTTCTTTTAGGGCCCTTATTTATGCCAATCTCTTATCTGCCGATGGCAATGAACAGTCTCTTTTTTATCAAGTGCTTAAAACTGATATCAGAAATACGATGCTCGATCAAGGTTTGCACTACCTTGAAAAAGAAGAGGATACGACAGGTTTTTCAAGTCAATATGGTTGGGTGCATGCTTTTGCTCATGGAGCTGATCTTTTGACTGAAGTTGTTTGTCATCCAGACTTTCCTAAAAACAGAGTTCATGAAGTATTTGACATACTTGGCCAACTATTTAAAAGAATTTCGATTCGATTTATAGATGATGAGGAATGGCACTTAGCCAGAGTGCTTTACGAACCTATTTTGCAAGGAAAGGTGGAGCAAGCGACACTGGCTTCTTGGATAAAGTCACTTGATTTCCCGATAGAAGAGAGGGAAGATTTTTATAAATTTTCCAATTTCAGATCCTGTCTCTTAGAAGTCTATGTTCAACTTGACCAGAGAAATAGTTTACAAGATGACTTGAAAGAAGCTATTCAATCTTTCCAATATTAGATTTTGATTATTAAATGTGAAAACTTACACAATATTTCCAAGCACATTTCTTAAAACCCTTTCCTTCTTCTGATAGACTAATACATAGTTTGAAAAAAGGAGATTTAACATGAAAAAATTTGTTGCTGAATTAATCGGTACTTTTATGCTTGTGTTCATCGGAACAGGAGCTGTTGTTTTTGGAAATGGTCTTGATGGCCTTGGTCACCTTGGAATCGCCTTTGCCTTCGGTTTGGCCATCGTGGTGGCTGCTTACTCAATCGGAACTGTTTCAGGTGCTCACTTGAACCCAGCGGTTTCGATTGCTATGTTTGTAAACAAACGTTTGTCATCTTCAGAACTTGTAAACTACATCCTTGGACAAGTAGTTGGAGCTTTCCTTGCGTCAGCTGCTGTATTCTTCCTTTTGTCTAACTCAGGAATGTCAACTGCTAGCCTTGGTGAAAACGCCTTGGCAAACGGTGTCACTGTCTTTGGTGGTTTCTTGTTTGAAGTTATCGCAACTTTCTTGTTTGTCTTGGTTATCATGACCGTGACTTCAGAAAGTAAGGGAAATGGAGCGATTGCTGGTTTGGTAATTGGTTTGTCCTTGATGGTCATGATCCTTGTTGGCTTGAACATTACTGGCCTTTCAGTAAACCCAGCTCGTAGCTTGGCACCAGCTGTCTTTGTAGGTGGCGCAGCTCTTCAACAAGTATGGATTTTTATCTTTGCACCAATCGTTGGTGGTATTCTTGCAGCACTGGTTGCAAAAAATTTCCTTGAAACAGAAGAATAATTGAAACTCAAAAAGCCTTGCTCCTCGTTTTGAGGAACAGGGCTTTTTCTTATCTGTTTATACTCAATGAAAATCAAAGAGCAAACTAATAAACTATCCGCAGGTTGCTCAATATATTACTTTGAGGTTGTGGATAGAACTGACGAAGTCAGTAACCATACCTACGGCAAGGCGACGTTGACGAAGTTTGAAGAGATTTTCGAAGAGTATTATCGGTTGTCAATTTTCTCTGGATAAAGGTCGTGTTGGAAGAGGCGTTGTTCTGCCAAGCCTTCATACTTGGTTCCAGGTCTACCGTAGTTGTAGTAAGGGTCGATTGAAATGCCACCGCGAGGTGTAAATTTTCCCCAGACTTCTAAATAGCGAGGGTCTAGCAAGTTGACCAAGTCTTTCCCGATAGTGTTGATACAGTTTTCATGAAAATCCCCATGGTTTCGGTAGCTAAAGAGGTAGAGTTTGAGGGATTTTGACTCGACACAGAGCTTGTCAGGAATGTAGGAAATATAGATAGTTGCAAAGTCTGGCTGAGCAGTGATTGGGCAAAGTGAGGTAAATTCAGGACAGTTAAATTTGATGAAATAGTCATTTTCCACATGACGATTGTCAAAGGATTCCAGGACTTCTGGTTGATATTCGAAAATGTAGTTGGTTTCTTTGTTGCCTAGTAGGCTTAGATTTTTCATTTCTTCTTGTTGTGACATAATTTTTTCTTTCTAATTTAAACACCACGTTGGTTGTCGTAGAGGAGGGTATGGAGTTGTGGAAGGACGCGAACATTGCCCCAGCTATCATCAGCAGCGACACGCTCCCAGAGTTCTTTGAGGCGGTCTAGTTGGTCTTGGACAATATTGCCTGTAGCCTTGGGCTCAGGATTTCCAGCTGATAAGAAGAGAACATCTGGTTGGTAGCGTTCTTGAATGCCTTTGGCAAAGGCTAGGTCTGCATCATCAAAGACAGGGATTTTAAAGGTGACCTTGTCTGGATCTAGTTGAGAAACGATAAAGTCCAAGGTCTCAAAGTTGACTTCCATCTTGGATGAAGGAGGCTTGGGACTCAGAGTCACCTGGTCGATGTCTTTTAACCAATGTTGCCAGCGGGAGCCTTGGGTTTCAACAGCCAGAGTAACACCACGTTCCTTGAGCTTGGTGACGAGTTCGGCCATGTTGGCTGCTAGGATAGCAGGATTTCCCCCAGACAAGGTTACATAGTCGTAGCTTCCTAGTTTGTCTAACTCAGCGATCACTTCATCAGCTGTCATGCGAGTAGGCTTCTCAGAACCATCCCAAGTAAAGGCAGAATCGCACCAATCGCAGTGGTAGTCGCAACCAGCAGTGCGGACAAACATGGTTTTCTGGCCAATAGCACGACCTTCACCTTGAAAGGTTGGGCCAAAAATTTCCAGAACTGGTAGTTTGAAGACACGTTCCCTAGTCATCTAACCACTCCCGTCTAAACTCCGCAAAGGCAGTCGGAGTCTCATAGAGACGAACATATTCCAAACGGAGACCGCGCTCGTCTGGCAACTCTTGGCTCATGGTTTGGAAAATCCAGTAAACCATATTTTCAGCAGTCGTATTCATGTAGGGCAGGGTTTCATTGAGATAGCGATGATCCAAGCGGGGTTCTAAGTAGTCCTTGTAGATTTGTTTGATATCCCCAAAATCGTAGGTCATGCCACGTTTATCTAAAAATCCACTGACAGCGATCTGCAGATGATAGGTATGGCCGTGCAGGGATTTGCATTTCCCCTCATAGTGAAAGAGGTGGTGGGCAGCATCAAAGGTAAATTCTTTTGAGACTAAGGTTCTGTGAGGATTGTAGACAAGGGACTCCCCAGTTTCTCGTTTGATTTCTTTGGGGGCAAAAAACATCAGGCCTCTCCTTTCTGAGAGAGATAAACCTCTAAACCATGTTGGCGTAGATGGCAGGCAGGACAATCTCCACAACCAGTACCAGTAATCCCATTGTAGCAGGTCAAGGTCTTTTCACGAACATAGTCAAAGGCACCGAGTTGGTCGGCTAATTCCCAAGTTTCAGCCTTGTCTAGCCACATGAGAGGCGTTTGGATCACAAAGTCGTAATCCATAGCAAGGTTGAGGGTCACATTGAGCGATTTGACAAAGACATCACGACAGTCAGGATAACCTGAGAAGTCTGTTTCACATACTCCTGTCACAATATCCGTAATTCCACGCTGCTTGGCAAGGACTGCAGCAAAGGACAGAAAGAGGTGATTGCGACCGTCAACGAAGGTATTAGGCACCTCTCCTTCTTTTTGCTCAATTTCTAGATCTGAAGTCAAGGCATTTTCAGTGATTTGTCCTAGCAGAGACATATCTAGGATATGATGACGAATTCCTTGTTCCTCAGCGATTTCTCTGGCAACTTGAATTTCGAGATGGTGGCGTTGGCCATAGGCAAAGGTAACGGCTTCGACCCTTTCATAATGTTCTTTAGCCCAGAAAAGGCAGGTTGTTGAATCTTGACCGCCACTAAAGACGACCAAGGCTGATTGACGTTTCATAGTACTCCTTCCAAAATGGGAAATGTTCAGAGCACGCAAAAAGCTCCCTATAGGGAGCTAAAAAATACCAAGTAGAGGTTTTTTTTAGCGATGGCATGTCCCAAACATCGTGATATTCTAGTTACAGTCTAGCATATTTTTTGAAAAATGGCAAAGGGCAAGAAAAAAGAGACCAAATGAATGCACTTAGTCTCTCCTTTGATTAGCTTAATTCAGCAACGATTGCCTTGATTTGTTCTGCTGTATGAACACCAGCAACTTGTTTAACCACTTGTCCATCTTTTTTGAAAAGAAGAGTAGGTATAGACATGATACCGAATGAACGAGCTGTGTTTGGGTTTTCATCAACGTCCATTTTAACGATCTTCAAGACATCTTCTGAAAGTTCTTCAGACAATTTGTCCAAGATTGGACCTTGCATACGACATGGACCGCACCAAGTTGCCCAGAAGTCTACCAAGACCAATCCGTCTTTAGTTTCTTGTTCGAATGTTGCGTCTGTAATTGCTTTTGCCATAGTATTTCTCCTTTTTAGTTATATTGGCTTAAATCTTGTTTCATGAGATAGAAGAAAACATCTCCGTAAGTCCCATGGTAGTCCAAATCATGCCCCTTGTAGGTTACTTTTTGGACAGGGTAATAGTCTGCGACACCAATTAGGCAGGCATGTTGAGAACGTTCAAATTCTTCGTATGACTCAAAGGTCATGGTTCTCTCTTGCTTGCTGGCATCAAGATAGGTGATTTCAATCATAGGATTCTCCTTTGCTAAATCATGTTTTCATTTTACTCCTTGAAAAAAGGAATGTCAAGAAAAATGATTGCGCACGCAAGTTTTTTAAAAAATATGTTAGGCTAACCAATTAGCTTTTGTCTCTAAGCTCTCTTCGACAGCTGTTTGTAAATAAGCCAAGGTAGTCTGTCCTTCGCTTGTCAGGCAGATAAAACTAGCTCGCTTGTCCTGGTCGCAGCATCTCCGACTAAGTAAACCGCAGTTTTTTGCTTCTAAGCGAGCCACCATCCGTGAAACAGCACTAGGGCTTAGGTGGAGTTTGTCTGGCAAGTCGATTTGTCGTAGGGATTTGCCTTCAGCCTGATTTAGAAAGTGCAAGAGGTAAAATTCCTTGAGTGTCAAGGTTTGTTCACTCTGCTCAGCGATGGTCTCTTCTAAAATAGCTTCTAGCTCTACTTGCCTACGGTTGAAGTTAAACCATTTTTCTAAGTAAGTCATGTCCATCTCCTTTCCCTCTATAATAGTGTAATCATACTAGTGCATCTATGATGCTTGCGCACGCAATTAGTATACACCTTTTTGGCTTGGATAGCAAGAAGGATGTTTCTTATATATTTCCTTGAAATTTTCTGAAAAAAGAGTAAACTGGTATGCAGAAAGTCTATTTGTGGAGTTTACAATGAAGTTATATGTTCAGTTAATGATTCTCTTTGTGATTTCTCTAATCGGTGAAGGAATCTCCAGTTTTTTTCATTTGCCAATACCAGGCAGTATCATCGGCTTGATTATTCTGTTTCTAGCCTTGCAGTTCAAGTGGTTGCGCATCCGCCATGTCAATATGGTGGGGAACTTTTTGCTGGCCAACATGACCATCCTCTTTCTACCTCCTGCGGTTGGAATTATGGAAAAGTTTGATGTGATTGCTCCCTATCTTCTGCCGATTGTTTTGATTGTCTTTTTTGCAGCAGTGATTAATATCATCTTGATTGCGCTTGTGGTTCAATTTATCAAAAAACGCTATGAAGGTGACTACGAAGAAAGAGGTGCCAAATGAGCGAATTTGTATCCAATCCCCTATTTGGAATTGCTTTGTCAATCTTAGCCTATCTTGGGGGAATGATGATTTTCAGACGCTATCCTCATCCCTTAACGACTCCCTTGTTGCTGTCAGCTATTTTTATTATCATCTTTCTAAAGGTGACTGGTATTTCCTACCAAGATTACTACCAAGGTGGGGTTTATCTTAATAACTTGATTGTTCCTTCAACAGTGGCTCTAGGAATTCCCCTCTATAAGAGTTTCCACTTGATGAAGCATCATGCTCGCAGTATTCTCTTTGGTAGTCTGCTGGCGGTAGTGGTCAATACCTCCTTCACAGCCCTTGTGGCCAAAATCTTTGGTATGGACTTTTTCCTAGCTATTTCCCTCTTTCCTAAGTCAGTAACAACAGCCATGGCAGTAGGGATTACAGAAAAGTTGCAGGGCTTGACAACTGTGACCCTAGTAGTTGTCGTAGCAACTGGTATTTTAACCAGTGTAATCGGACCAACACTTCTAAAATGGCTAAAAATAGACGATCCAGTAGCTGCTGGACTAGCCCTGGGTGGAACAGGTCACGCCGTTGGAACTGGAACGGCCTTTCGCTATGGACCAGTTGCAGGTGCTATGGGAGGATTAGCTATCGGTGTTACAGGTGTTCTCTATGTATTTGTCAGTCCTATTGTAGCTAATTTGATCTTGAGTTAAAAAAATTAACGGCAAAATTTCGAAATTTTAAAAATTTTTCAAAAAAATACTTGACAATCTACATGAGAAGATATACAATGAAACCAAAGAAAACGGATACAAAATAATTTTTGCTTAACAGTATATGAGATTCTTCTTTTCTATAAAAGAATTATACGTATAATAAATTTTTTAAAATTAAAAAAGGAGGGGAAAGCGATGCTTAATTTGACTGATGTTATCAAAGTTGTAAAAAAAGGTCACCTAGCCTCAGTGCGGCAGCATCCAGATAAATGCCCAGGGCGTTATCGTTAGATTGCCTTGAGTTGCTTATGTAAAAGCGATATTTTATCACTTTACTATTATAATGATGAGGCTGAGGGGTAACCCTCAGCCTTTTTAAAGTGGGAGATAAGTTATGGAAACAATTTATTCTTTTTCTACAAATGATGTAGTTTATTTAAAAAATTTATATACAGGATCTATTTGTGAAATTGATGAGGAACTATTCAAGAAGTTATCTTTAAAAGAATTTCCTTATTTGATAAGTGAGATTGATAAACAAGTGCCCTTTATTCACTCTAAACGAATAGTAGAGGGAGATGAATTATCACTATATATAGTTACAACTATGTCGTGTAACTTGACTTGCTCTTATTGTTTTGAGAATGATAAGGATAGGAAACCGTCCTTAAGTAGTGAGTATGACGGTAAAAAGATTGTGAATTTTATATTAGATGAACTCAATTTTAAGAAGTATAAATCTCTGGATATCTGTTTTACTGGTGGTGAACCATTATATAACTTTCAGTTTATAAGAAATTTATGTGAAACTTTAGATGAGAAACTCCCTATTCCTATTTCGTATACTTTGATTACAAATGGAACGATATTCACAAATAAAATAATGTCTTTTCTTGACTGTCATAATTTCGCTATTCAAGTTTCTTTTGATGGTGATGAGCACTATCATAACCTAGAAAGATGCAATCGATTAGGGAAAGGAACTTATCATAGAATCATAAATAACTTGTCAGTTATGTTGGAAAAGTATAAAAATTTATCCATTCAGGCTAGAGTTAACATATCTAAAAGAAATTATATATCTATCCCGAAATTACTTTTAGATTTAAAAAAGTATACAGAATTTGAAAATTTTAATCTTTATTTTGATTTTGTAGCTGTACCTAACGATTCAATTCTATATATTGATAGTGAAACTAAAAAGAAGATTTGTCTAGATTTATTGCTGTTTTTATCAAAGGAAAATATACCGTATTATCATGATTTAAAAATAGGAGGGTACTGTATGTTCAAAAATCAAGATTCTCTTACAATTCATGCCAACGGTACCTTATATAAATGCTATTCATTAGTAGGGAATGAAAACTATCAGTTGGGAAGTATTGGTCAGGCTACTAACGAATTAACAGGTCTGGGAAGCATGTGCCCATATAAAGATTGTGCTTATTATGAATTTTGTTATGGAGGTTGCCCATTTAATACATTTGTAAATAATGGGAAGATGGAACGTGATTGTCAGTTTGACTATTTAGAGTGGTTTCACAAGATTGTATTTTTAGATGAATTAGGATTATTGACAAAGGAGGATGTTGAAGGGGCTATTCAACATATATCTGTTCATAAAATATATGTGGATAAAAATGTTACTATGGAGGCATGCAGATGAAAAGATTGTTATCCTATAACAATAAAGTGCTATTTCTAAAAAGCTTTATTTTGAATGCCCTTGTTACTATACTAACTGTAGCTATTCCTTATATTAGTAAGTTATTTGTTGACCATATTCTATCTCATAAAGTTCATGCTATGATTGTTTATGGGGTGCTTTATGTAGGAATTTCTCTGTTTATTCAAGTTTTATATTATTTTTGTGATGTGATTCAAGGAGAATCAGAATCGCATGTTTGGCAGAATATTTGCCAAAAAACTGCTGAAAATATCCAGCTCTATGATATGGTAGAGACAGAATTGTCTGAAGCTACCATTACACAAGAATTAGGGCAGACTTATGAGCTGTTAAAACGATTTTTTAACGAATATCCTGTTGCTCTTCTCCTGTACTTGATACGAGCGCTTGTTATTATAGGGATTTTATGGAGTATTTCTCCTACTATTGCTGTGATGATAGGTATTTTGATACCTGTATTTATATTTATTTCACAGAAATATAGTGTACGACTATCTAGGCTTGGATCTGATACAGTGAATTGTATGAAGGATATACGCGATTATCTAGTGGATAGCTATAAACTCATGCCTAGTATGCGATTTTCAGCTCATTCTAGCTTGATTGATTTCTCTCCCTTGGTGAAAAAATATATTTCATGTAAAAATAAGGAAGTGAGAATGACTTCTTTATTTGAAAATTTTCTTTCCTATGCATTTTTGAATTTTATGATTATGATGACGACGATTATATCAGGTTATCAAACTTATAAAGGTTGGATTACGATTGGTGATCTAATGGCTATCCAACTATATATTTCACAATTTTGGACACCTATTGAATACTTCCTTGATGTTTATAAGGAGTATTCAGGAAGTAAGCAAATTATCGAAAATTTTATCAATTTTTTAGAACCTGTTCAGATTTCGTATGAGTCTACTCCAATTTTAGAGATAGTCTTAGAAAAGTATGTTAGCCTGGGGAGAGATGGTGAAGAACTGCATAAGCCATTAACAACTCGTTTAGAAAAAGGGCATATTTATCGTATTGTTGGAGAAAATGGTGTGGGTAAGACGCGATTGATTTTAGCGATAGTAGGCTACAGCATGAATTATCATGGTGAGATTTACTTACCTAATTATAGAAAGAATTCGAATTTTTCGTACTGCCCTGCAGAACCTGTTGCGAGTCGATTTTATAAAAATGAATTGAGTCAAGGTGCATCTATGGGACAACTAAAATTGTTGCAGTTGCAAGAAGCAGTAGCGGTGGAGAAAGATGTTTATATTTTTGATGAGCCAAGTAATTTTTTAGATTCACAAAACAAGAAAAAAGTAGTGCAAATCCTGTCCGACTTGTTATCAAAAGAAAAGTTAGTGATTTTGATTAGTCATGATGATGATTTAGTTGATTTTCCAACAGAAGTTATTACTCTTCAATCATGTGATAGTGAGTAAGGAAAATTAGAACTTTATTGAGTTTAAGAAATATAGTGCATTGACCCTAGAATAGTATGCTATGGATTCTAAAACATTTCTAGAAATTAATTTGACTTTCCTAATCTCTTTGTTCATATCTTATTTTCAATCCACTATAGATTAGCAAGAAGAGACTGGGTAAAAAGTTTTTAAAATCAGAAAAACGCATAATATCGGTGTGCAAAAAGTTGACATTATGCGTTTTATTGTGGGAAGATTTACTTATTTTTTCCTAATACTCTTCGAAAATCTCTTCAAACCACGTCAGCGTCGCCTTACCGTAGGTATGGTTACTGACTTCGTCAGTTCTATCCACAACCTCAAAACACTGTTTTGAGGTTGTGGATAGCTTCCTAGTTTGCTCTTTGATTTTCATTGAGTATTAGGTGAATGACTTGGTCGTAGTGTTTTAAGTCCTCTTCTGTGTAGTGGTGAATGACTTCTATGACTGTTTGAGGTAGGGAGAAGAGCAAGTCACTGATCTTTCTGCTATTTTCCAAGTCAAGATTGGCCTTAATCTCATCGGCTAAGATGAGTTGGCTATCATGATAGAGGGTGCGAGCTCTTATCAAACTATGAGAATGTGGAACTTGCTAAAAAAGTAATTCTTAAACCATACCAAACGCTAGCGATTTATGTAGATTAAGTTCAGAAAGAGCCTTCTTCTAAGGAATAAAAGGGCTCTTTTTTAGCTAGCATTCATTTTTTTGAAAGCGTAACTCAAACTAGTCAGGCGTAGGACTTTATGGTATAATATAGAAGATTCAAAAAGAAACAGGAGAAATGTTATGAACCTTATTTTAGCAATTGTATTGATTCTTTTAGCTTTTCTAGGAGGAGCTCTTGGAGGTATGTACTTGGTGCGCAAGCAAATCGAAAAAGAATTTGCGGATAACCCACGTTTGAACGCAGAAGCAGTTCGTACTCTCTTGAGTGCAAACGGTCAAAAGCCAAGTGAAGCCAAAGTACAACAAGTTTACCACCAAATCATTCGCCAACAAAAAGCAGCCCTTGCTAACAATAAAAAGAAATAAATAGGAAAAGTCTGGGATGAAAGTTCCAGACTTCTCACTATGTTTGACTGATATTTAGAGACAAGACTTTTTCCTTGCATTCTATTGATATTTGATTATGATTAAGAGGGAGACAGTGGGGAACTACCCAGTCTGTCAGCAATTTCAGGAAGAAATGTAATGATAATGAACTATCAATCAGAAAAAAATACTAGAAAGAAGACTGTATGGATAATCGACCAATTGGTTTTTTGGATTCGGGCGTTGGAGGCTTGACTGTTGTACGCGAGCTTATGCGCCAGCTTCCCCATGAAGAAATCGTTTATATTGGAGATTCGGCACGAGCGCCTTACGGGCCCCGTCCTGCTGGGCAGATTCGTGAATATACTTGGCAGCTGGTCAACTTTCTTTTGACCAAGGATGTTAAGATGATTGTCATTGCTTGTAATACTGCGACTGCCGTCGTCTGGGAAGAAATTAAGGCTCAACTAGATATTCCTGTCCTAGGTGTTATTTTGCCAGGAGCTTCAGCAGCCATCAAGTCCAGTCAAGGCGGGAAAATCGGGGTCATTGGAACGCCCATGACTGTAACATCTGACATTTATCGTCAAAAAATCCATGATCTGGATCCAGATTTGCAGGTGGAGAGTTTGGCTTGTCCCAAATTTGCCCCCTTGGTCGAGTCAGGTGCCCTGTCAACCAGTGTGACCAAGAAAGTGGTTTATGAAACCCTGCGTCCCTTGGTTGGAAAGGTGGATAGCCTGATTTTGGGTTGTACTCATTATCCACTCCTCAGATCCATTATTCAAAATGTCATGGGGCCTAAGGTTCAGCTGATCGATAGTGGAGCCGAGTGCGTGCGGGACATCTCAGTCTTGCTCAATTATTTTGAAATCAATCGTAGCCGTGATGCAGGCCCGCTACAACACCGTTTTTACACAACAGCAAATAGCCAAAGTTTTGCCCAGATAGGAGCAGAATGGCTGGAAAAAGAGATTCATGTGGAGCATGTAACATTATGACAAACAAAATTTATGAATACAAGGACGACCAGGACTGGTATGTAGGATCCTACAGTGTTTTTGGTGGCATTCGGACTTTGACGGATGATGACTTAGCGTTTCCTTTGTTTGATTTAGCCAAAATCTTTCGAGATGAGGAGCGAGGATTTCCGCTTTCAGTCACTGTTTTACGATATGGTTCAGCCTATCGCTTACTCTCTTTTGTGGTAGATATTCTTAACCAAGAAGCGGACCGAAACTTAGAAGTCATTCAACGTCAAGGTGCCTTGCTCTTAGTTGAAAATGGCCAACTCTTGCATGTGGAATTGCCTAAAGAAGGAGTCAACGTTCAAGATTTCTTTGAGACAAATAAGGTCAGAGAAACTTTGCTGATTGCGACTCGTAACGAGGGCAAAACCAAGGAATTTCGTGCTATCTTTGACAAACTTGGATATGATGTGGAGAATCTCAATGACTATCCTGACCTGCCTGAAGTAGCAGAAACAGGTATGACCTTTGAAGAAAATGCCCGCCTTAAGGCAGAAACTATTTCTAAATTAACAGGCAAGATGGTTTTAGCTGATGACTCTGGTCTTAAAGTCGATGTCCTCGGTGGATTACCAGGTGTCTGGTCAGCTCGATTTGCAGGAGTAGGGGCTACCGACCAAGAAAATAATGCTAAACTCTTGCACGAATTAGCCATGGTCTTTGAACTCAAGGACCGTTCGGCACAATTCCACACCACCCTGGTCGTAGCTAGCCCAGGTAAGGAAAGCTTGGTGGTCGAAGCTGATTGGCCAGGCTACATTAACTTTGAACCTAAGGGTGAAAATGGTTTTGGCTATGATCCTCTTTTCCTAGTAGGAGAAACAGGCAAGTCATCAGCTGAATTAACCCTTGAAGAAAAAAATAGTCAATCCCACCGTGCCTTAGCCGTTAAGAAACTTTTGGAGGTATTTCCATCATGGCAAAGCAAACCATCATTGTAATGAGTGACTCCCACGGAGATAGCTTGATTGTAGAAGAAATCCGTGACCGCTATCTTGGGAAAGTTGATGCCATTTTTCACGATGGTGACTCGGAACTTCGCCCAGACTCACCACTCTGGGAAGGAATCCAAGTAGTCAGAGGAAACATGGACTTTTATTCAGATTATCCAGAACGCTTGGTGACTCAACTAGGCTCTACCAAGATCATCCAGACCCATGGACATTTGTTTGATATTAACTTTAATTTCCAGAAACTAGATTTCTGGGCTCAGGAAGAAGATGCAGATATCTGTCTTTATGGGCACTTGCATGTTCCAAACGCTTGGATGGAAGGAAAGACCCTCTTTCTAAACCCTGGTTCTATCAGTCAGCCACGTGGGACTATCAGAGAATGCCTCTATGCCCGTGTAGAGATTGATGATAGCTACTTTAAAGTGGACTTTTTGACACGTAACCATGAGGTCTATCCAGGCTTATCCAAGGAGTTTGCTCGATGATTGCCAAGGAGTTTGAACAGTTTTTACTGGAGCAAGAGGAAACCTTTTTAACTCCTGCTGAAAATTTGGCTGTACTCATTGATAGCCACAATGCAGATCATGCAATTCTCCTCCTTAGCCAGATGACCTATACAAGAGTGCCAGTAGTGACTGATGAGAAAGAATTTGTCGGAACCATTGGACTTAGAGACATTCTGGCCTACCAGATGGAGCAGGGCTTGAGTCAGGAAGCTATGGCAGACACGGATATCGTACATATGACCAAGAAGGACGTAGCAGTTGTCAGTCCAGACTATACACTGACGGATGTTTTACATAAGTTAGTGGATGAGTCTTTCCTACCAGTCGTTGACAAGGATGGTATCTTCCAAGGCATTATCACACGGAAATCAATCCTTAAGGCTGTCAATGCTCTCTTGCATGACTTTAGTAAGGAATATGAGATTCGAAGCAAATGAGAGAAGGGATTTCAGCATTTTTAGAGGAAAAGCAGGGCTTATCTGCCAATTCCAAGCAGTCTTATAAGTATGATCTTGAGCAATTTTTAGACATTGTAGGCGAGCGGATTTCTGAGACCAGTCTCAAGATTTATCAAGCCCAACTGTCAAGTTTGAAGATTAGTGCTCAAAAACGTAAGGTTTCTGCTTGTAACCAGTTTCTCTACTTTCTCTATCAAAAAGGGGAACTCAAGACCTTTTATCGCATAGAATTGCTTAAGCAGGCCGAGCAGCAACAAGCAAAACCTGAGCTTTTGGACCTAGAATCCTTTTGGCAGGAAAGCGACTTTCCAGAGGGACGCTTACTGGCGCTCCTCATCTTGGAAATGGGACTCTTGCCAAGCGAGATTTTAACTCTAAAGGTTGCGGATATCAATCTGGATTTTCAAGTTTTGAGAATCAAGAAGGCTTCCCAACAGAGAATTGTAGCTATCCCCACGCGCTTGCTTCCAGAACTGGCTCCCTTGATGGACCAGACCTATATTTTTGAAAAGTCTGGCAAAGCCTACTCGCGTCAGTGGGCCTTTCGTCAGTTAGAAGCCTTTCTAAAAGAAAAAGGTTTTTCAGACTTATCTGCCCAAGGATTGAGAGAACAGTTTATATTAAGACAAATCGAAGAAAAGGTTGACTTGTACGAAATTGCTAAAAAATTAGGATTAAAGACAGTCATGACCTTGGAAAAATATAGATAATGGATATTAAATTAAAAGATTTTGAAGGGCCTTTGGATCTTCTTTTGCACTTGGTTTCAAAGTACCAGATGGATATCTATGATGTGCCGATTACAGAGGTTATCGAGCAATATCTAGCCTATATCTCGACATTACAAGCTATGCGTTTGGAAGTCGCAGGTGAGTACATGGTCATGGCTAGTCAACTCATGCTGATCAAGAGTCGTAAGCTCTTGCCCAAGGTTGCAGAAGTGACAGACCTAGAGGATGACCTGGAGCAGGACCTCCTTTCTCAAATCGAAGAATACCGCAAGTTTAAACTTTTGGGAGAGCAGTTGGAAGTGAAACACCAAGAACGAGCTCAATATTACTCAAAAGCACCTACTGAGTTGATTTATGAGGATGCTGAACTTGTGCATGATAAGACCACAATCGATCTTTTCTTAGCCTTTTCAAACTTGCTTTCCAAGAAAAAAGAAGAATTCTCGCAAAATCATACAACCATTTTACGAGATGAGTATAAGATCGAGGATATGATGATTATCGTCCGAGAAGCCTTGGTTGAAGGTCAACAATTGCGCTTGCAGGATTTGTTTAAAGAAACCAGGAATTTACAAGAGGTCATTACACTCTTTTTAGCGACCTTGGAGTTGATTAAAACCCAAGAAATTCTCTTAATTCAAAAAGAGAGCTTTGGAGATATCTATCTCCTGAAAAAGAAAGACGAAAATCAAGTAGAACAAAGTCAGGCTTGATAGAGAGGAAGTATGAGTACTTTAGCAAAAATAGAAGCGCTCTTGTTTGTAGCGGGTGAAGAGGGGATAAGAATTCGCCAATTGGCTGAACTCCTTTCTTTGCCACCGACTGGGATTCAGCAAAGCTTAGAAAAGTTAGTCCAAAAGTATGAAAAAGACCAGGATTCCAGTTTAGCCTTGATTGAGACAGGTGGTGCCTACAGATTGGTAACCAAGCCTCAATTCGCAGCTATTTTGAAAGAATATTCTAAGGCGCCCATCAACCAGAGTCTATCTCGAGCTGCGCTAGAAACCTTGTCCATCATTGCTTATAAGCAGCCTATCACACGAATAGAAATTGATGCCATCCGTGGGGTCAACTCGAGTGGAGCCTTGGCAAAGTTGCAGGCTTTTGATCTGATAAAGGAAGACGGGAAAAAAGAGGTTTTGGGTCGCCCTAATCTCTATGTAACTACGGATTATTTCCTAGATTACATGGGTATTAATCATCTGGAAGAATTGCCAGTGATAAATGAGCTTGACATTCAAGCACAAGAAAGCCAATTATTTGGTGAAAGGATAGAAGAAGATGAGAATCAATAAATATATTGCCCACGCAGGTGTGGCCAGTAGGAGAAAAGCAGAAGAGTTGATCAAGCAAGGATTGGTGACTGTCAACGGACAGGTAGTGCGTGAACTAGCGACTACTATCAAGTCAGGCGACAAGGTCGAAGTTGAAGGTCAACCAATCTATAACGAAGAAAAGGTCTATTATCTGCTCAATAAACCACGTGGTGTAATTTCCAGTGTAACGGATGACAAGGGCCGCAAGACGGTTGTTGACCTTTTACCCAATGTTAAAGAACGGATTTATCCTGTGGGACGTTTGGACTGGGATACATCTGGAGTCTTGATTTTGACCAACGATGGGGACTTTACAGATGAGATGATTCACCCTCGTAATGAGATTGATAAGGTCTATGTTGCGCGTGTGAAAGGGATTGCCAACAAAGAAAACCTCCGTCCTTTGACTCGAGGCGTTGAAATTGAAGGCAAGAAAACCAAGCCAGCCGTCTACGAAATTCTCAAAGTAGATCCAGTAAAAAACCGTTCGGTTGTCCAGCTAACCATTCATGAAGGACGCAATCACCAGGTTAAAAAGATGTTTGAAGCAGTTGGGCTCCAAGTGGATAAGTTGTCTCGGACACGTTTTGGACATTTAGACTTGACAGGACTTCGTCCAGGAGAAGCACGTCGTCTCAATAAAAAAGAAATCAGCCAGCTACACACCATGGCTGTAACAAATAATAAATAATGAAAAAAATCTTAATTGCGCCAGTGCGCTTTTACCAACGCTTTATCTCGCCAGCTTTTCCACCGTCTTGCAGATTTGAGCCCACTTGTTCAAATTACATGATTCAGGCTATTGAAAAACATGGCCTCAAGGGAGTTTTGATGGGCTTGGCTAGGATATTACGTTGCCATCCTTGGTCTGAAACGGGTAAAGATCCAGTGCCAGATCATTTTTCATTAAAGAGAAATACAATATAAAATTGGCTTCTAATGTATAAAACACAGATAGATTATACTTGGTATTTATCAAGTGCCATCTATCTGTGTTTTTATTTATTATTGATGTTTCTGTTATTTATTCCAAAATGTTTTTGCCTTCTTTAACACGCCAATGATAATCTGATAAAATAATATCTTCAAGGGAGTAACTAGCTTTCCAATCAAGATATTTTTTAGCTTTTGAGGCATCTGCAAGGACGCTAGCGGGGTCACCAGCACGGCGAGCAACAATTTCGTGTGGGATTTTTTGATTCAGTAATTCTTCAGCAGTTTTAAATATTTCTTTGACGGTATAGCCTTTTTCAGTTCCTAAGTTAAAGATTTGAGAAGAACTGTCTTCTTGAAATAGGTAATTCATCCCTTTAACATGAGCCTGTGCAAGGTCCAAGACATGAATGTAATCCCGAATACATGAACCGTCACGTGTATCGTAGTCATCTCCAAATATTTTTAGGCTATCATTTTGTCCCAATGCGGTCTTGTTGATGTTTGGAATGATGTGAGTTGGATTTTTCACACGCAGACCGTTTGAAGCATCCATTTCTGCCCCAGCAACATTGAAATAGCGGAAAATAACATATTTCCAATCGTAGCGATTAGCCATCCAGTAAATCATTCGTTCGCCCATCAGTTTTGTCTCTGCATAAGGGTTGACAGGGTCGAGTAGGGTATCTTCAGTAGCTGGCTTATCAATACAATTATTACCATAGAGAGAAGCAGTCGAAGAGAACATGATTTTTTGAATGCCAACTTCAGATAAGACTTTAAGAACTTGGTTCATCCCAGCAACATTGGCAGTGAAGTATTTGCTTGGGTTTTCAATACTTTCGCTCACAACAATCTCACCTGCACAATGGAGAACAGCGTCAACCTTGTTTTCTTCCAAGTAAGTTTTTAAGGTACTAGCATCATAAACATCTAGTTGTTTAAAGCTAGCACGACTATCCACAGCAGAACGATTTCCTGTAGAGAGATTATCTAGGACATGCACCTGGTAGCCAGCATTTAAAAGAGCTTTAACGGTATGGGAGCCAATGTAGCCAGCCCCACCTGTAACAAGAATTGTTTTAGTCATGATTTTTTCCTTTTTCTAATTTTGTTCTATTTTAAAAAATGTAGAAGAAAAAGTCAAATATTTTTTATAGTTTCATAAAAGTAAAGATGTTGGTGTTATAATTTTTTTATACCTTTCCTCATATACAAGGGAATACTGTTTTACTACTTAGAAAATAAGATATGATTTGTAGAAAGAAGACTAAGATACCAACTTCCCACTACCTTTCTCCTATAAAAAGTGGTAAAATGGTTGAAAGAAAGAAGGGATAGAAATGACAACATTATTTTCTAAAATCAAAGAAGTAACAGAACTTTCCGCTATCTCAGGTCATGAAGCACCTGTACGTGCTTATCTTCGTGAAAAAATTACCCCTCACGTGGATGAAGTTGTGACTGATGGCTTGGGTGGTATTTTTGGGGTTAAACACTCAGAAGTTGAAAATGCACCTCGTGTTTTGGTAGCCTCTCACATGGATGAAGTTGGTTTTATGGTAAGTGAAATCAAGCCAGACGGGACCTTCCGAGTAGTCAGCATTGGTGGTTGGAACCCTATGGTTGTTAGCAGCCAGCGTTTTAAACTCTTTACGCGCCAAGGACGTGAAATTCCAGTCATCTCAGGTTCAGTACCTCCACATTTGACTCGAGGCACAGGTGGCCCAACCATGCCAGCTATTTCAGATATCGTTTTTGACGGTGGTTTTGCAGATAAGGCTGAGGCTGAAAGCTTTGGTATCCGTCCTGGAGATACTATCGTTCCAGATAGTAGCGCAATCCTAACTGCTAATAAAAAAAATATCATCTCAAAAGCATGGGATAACCGTTATGGAGTTCTCATGGTTAGCGAGTTGGCAGAAAACTTGTCAGGTCAAAAACTGGGAAATGAACTTTACCTAGGTGCTAACGTCCAAGAGGAAGTTGGACTTCGTGGTGCCCATGCATCTACAACAAAATTTGATCCAGAAGTATTCCTTGCGGTGGATTGCTCACCAGCAGGTGATGTTTATGGTGGTCAAGGTAAGATTGGTGATGGAACCTTGATTCGTTTCTACGATCCAGGTCACTTGCTTCTCCCAGGCATGAAAGATTTCCTTTTGACAACTGCTGAAGAAGCTGGTATCAAGTACCAATACTACTGTGGAAAAGGTGGAACTGACGCAGGTGCAGCTCATCTGAAAAATGGTGGAGTACCATCAACAACAATCGGTGTTTGTGCTCGTTATATCCACTCTCACCAAACCCTTTACGCTATGGATGACTTCCTAGAAGCCCAAGCTTTTCTACAAGCCTTGGTGAAAAAATTGGATCGCTCAACTGTAGATTTGATTAAGAACTATTAAATTTAAAAATGGAGGTGTGTAGGATGGAAGAAGCCAACCTAGAAACCTTGGTACGGGATCTTTACAATAATGCCCGTCAAAACTTGAGTGAAGATTTAGTGGCTGCACTCCTAGAAACTGCTAAGCAGTTGCCCAGCACCAATGAGCGCTTGCTTGCAGTCCGACTTTCAGGGCTAGTCACACTTGAACTCCTCAAGAATCCTAGAACACCAGCGCCAGAGTTAGTTAATCTGGCCCGCTATATCAAAAAGGAAGAAGCAAGGTACAAGGGTGCAGCTGCCTCTTCCTTTATGATTGGAGAGCTATTTAAAATGCTTTGATTCGAGAGAATCAAAGCATTTTTTTATATTAAATTTGTTCAGCCAAAACCTTTTCAGCAAGGTTCATAGCGTGGTCTGACACACGAGTATAGTGTGAAATGATGTCGATAAAGTTGACACCTGCTTGGGTAGAACATTCACCGTTGTTAAGGCGTTTGATGTGTGTCTTACGAAGGACGCGTTCCATCTTGTTGATGGCTTCATGGCGTTCAATAAGAGCTTGAGCTTTTTCAAGGTCATTGTTTTCAACACTTTCAAGAGCATCTTTAACGAAATCGCTTGTTTGACGGTAAATCTCTTCCAACTCTTCTAGTGCTGAGTTAGAGAATTGAACATTCTTGCGTTGCAAGTAGTCGTTAAGATTAATCAAAGCTTCAGCGTGGTCACCGATACGTTCCAAGTCTCGAGAAGAGTCAAGGATGTTGGTTAAGACTTCACTCTCTTTTTGGCTCAATGCTTCACTAGATAGACTAATGAGGTAACGTGTTAATTTCTCGTCGATTGTGTTGATAGCTTCTTCGGTCTTGTGTCCTTTTTCTGCGACTTTTTCATTAGAATTGATAATGTAGTCGTAAGAAAGATCGAATGCTTTAACAGCATAGTTTCCTAGGTGCAAGAGTTCTTTCTTGGCATTTCCTAGGGCGATAGAAGGAGCTTGCTTGATGAGTTGTTCATCCAGGTAAAGAGGTTCGTATTTAACAACTTCGTCTTCACCAGGGATTAGCTTAGTAACAAAGTAAGCCAAAGCACCGATGAATGGGAATTGTACAATGGTGTTACTTACGTTAAAGGCACCGTGTGAGAAGGCAATAGTCATCTCAGGTGAGAGGTGAAGTAGTGCCTGGAAGTACTCGATCATCGAAGTGAATGGGCCTAACAAGATTAAGCAGAGGATGGTTCCTAAAACGTTAAAGGTAACGTGTGTTGCTGCAACTCGCTTAGCAGAGATGTTTGCTCCGGCTGCTGCGATGATAACTGTTAAGGTTGTACCGATATTATCTCCGAATAGGACTGGTAGTGCCCCTTTGAGGTCGAGGAATCCACCTGCATAAAGACCTTGTAGGATCCCGATGGTTGCAGAAGAAGCCTGAATCAGAACGGTAATAACTGCACCAGCCACAACTCCCAAGATAGGATTTTGACCCAAGGTAACCATGTATTCCTTGAACTGAGGCAAGTCTTTAAGAGGGCTCATCCCAGCACTAATGAGGTTGAGGGCATAGAAGATACCACCCACACCAAAAAGGATACGTCCAATATTATTTGCAGTACGGTTTTTTGTAAAGAATAAGAACATGGTTCCAAGGAAAATCAAGGGTAGGGCATACTCGCCAAGTTTGAAACCGATGATGAAGGACGTTACGGTCGTTCCAATATTGGCTCCCATGATAATCCCGATGGCCTGTCTAAGGGTGAGGAGACTAGCACTGACTAGTCCAACCGTAATAACCGTTACACCTGTACTTGACTGGATTAGGGCAGTGACGACAATTCCCACTAAAACCCCTAAGAAGGGATTACTTGTGTACTTGTCAATGTAATATCGAAGGCGGTCTCCAGCAGCTTGTTGCAAACCGTCTCCCATGGTCTTGATACTATATAAAAATAGACCCAGACCACCTAAAAAGTGAAAAATAATTTCCTGCCAATTAATGGACATTTTCTTTTTCCTCCGAAAAATAATCGCGGAATTTCTCCCATTCTATTTTAAAGGATAAAAGTAAATCTAACAAGTAGTAAATGCTCTTTTTTTGAGAAAAATGTTGATTTTATTTGAAAAATAGCAGATGATTGTCTAATTTATATTAATTCTTCACTTCTTTATAGTTCTTGAAGGGCTAGTGTTGACTCTTTTTCTAAATATCGTAAAATAAAAATGACCTGTTCTGTATATTTTTGGAACAGCTACTTTTTTAAATCAAAAATAAAGCGCTTACTTTTTATGGAAAGTCAAAGGAGAAAAAGATGAAGAATCCATTTTTTGAAAAACATTGTCGCTATAGTATTCGGAAATTGTCAGTGGGTGCCTGCTCATTGATGATTGGTTCAGTTCTATTTGCAGGCCCAGCTTTGGCTGAAGAGTCTGTCGTTCCAGAAAATGGGACAACAACTACAGCAGTAGCTTCAGAGCAACCGTCAACCACTACTCCAGCAGAAGCAACCACACCAGCACCAGAAGTATTGAAAGAGCTGGAAGCGACGGAAGATAAGACAAGCGAGCAGCCTGTTTCAGAAGAGAAACCAAGTTTGGATCAATTGACTGCAGCTGATAGGGAAGCAACTAGCCCAGCAACTGAAACTCCTAAGGTTGAAGAAACGCCTGCTACTACAGAAAATAAGCCAGAAGAAAAAGCTACTGTCGCTGACGTTCCTAAGAAAGAAGAAAAAAGTCTTCGACCAAAAGAAATTAAGTTTGACACATGGGAAGATTTGTTGAAATGGGAACCAGGTGCTCGCGAAGACGATGCTATTAACCGCTCTTCAGTAGAACTAGCCAAGCGCTATCGTGGACATGTAGTTAACGAAAAAGCTAATAAGGACGCTAAGGTTGAAGCTCTTGCTAACACTAACTCTAAGGCTAAAGACCACGCTTCTGTAGGTGGTGAAGAGTTTAAAGCCTACGCTTTTGACTACTGGCAGTACTTGAATTCCATGGTCTTTTGGGAAGGGCTAGTCCCAACTCCAGACGTGATTGATGCTGGTCACCGTAATGGTGTTCCTGTATTGGGTACACTCTTCTTCAACTGGTCAAATAGCATTGCAGACCAAGAAAAATTTGCTTCAGCTCTACAACAAGACGAAGACGGAACTTTCCCTATCGCTCGTAAGTTGGTTGATTTGGCTAAATACTATGGCTTTGATGGATATTTTATCAACCAAGAAACAACAGGAGATATCGTAACGCCTCTTGGTAAGAAAATGCGTGACTTCATGCTTTATACCAAGGAGTACGCAGCTCAAGTCAATCATCCAGTCAAGTATTCTTGGTACGATGCCATGACCTATGAATATGGTCGTTATCACGAAGACGGACTTGGTGAATACAACTACCCATTCATGGAAAAAGAGGGGGACAAGGTTCCTGCAGATCACTTCTTTGCCAACTTTAACTGGACCAAAGAGAAAAATGATTACTCTGTAACTATGGCAAAATGGCTTGGACGTAGTAGTATGATGTTTTTGCAGGTTTGGAATTGCAACAAGGTGGTTCCTACAAGACAAAAGTGAAATGGGATGCCCTTCTAGATGAAAATGGCAAGCTCCGATTATCACTTGGCCTCTTTGCACCTGATACTATTACCAGTCTTGGTAAGACAGGCGAAGACTATCATAAGAATGAAAACATCTTCTTTGCAGGTTATCAAGGAGATCCAACTGGTCAAAAACCAGAGGACAAGGACTGGTACGGGATTGCCAACCTCGTAGCTGACCGCACACCAGCAGTTGGACGTAGCTTCACAACATCCTTTAACACTGGACATGGTAAAAAATGGTTTGTAGATGGTAAAGTTTCCAAGGATTCTGAATGGAACTATCGTTCTGTATCAGGTATCTTGCCTACATGGCGCTGGTGGCAAACATCATCAGCTGCTAAACTCCAAGCTGACTATGACTTTGAAGATGCCTACAATGGAGGAAATTCACTCAAGTTTGCGGGTGATTTAGCTGAAAATACCAACCAAGATGTTCGTCTCTACTCTACAAAACTGGAAGTAACAGATAAAACGAAACTCCGTGTCGCCCATAAAGGCGGTAAGGGAAGCAAGGTCTATGTAGAATTTGCGACTCAGAAAAACTATACTTATGGTGGCGAGAATGCTCGTAAAGAGCTGACTCTATCTGACGATTGGACAAAAGACGAATTTGACTTGAGTACCTTGGCAGGTCAGACCATTTACGGTATCAAACTTACTTTTGAAAATACTGCTGCTCTTAAGGATTACCAATTTAACTTGGGTGAGTTGACAGTGTCAGATAATCAAGAGGCACCTCAAGCACCAACTGCTCTTAAAGTAGCTAAACAATCTCTGAAAAATGCTCAAGAAGCGGAAGCCATTGTTCAATTTACAGGTAACAAGGATGCTGACTTCTATGAAGTTTATGAGAAGGATGGCGATACTTGGCATCTATTGACAGGCTCGTCTGCCACTACGATCTACCTACCAAAAGTTAGCCGTTCAGCTAGTGCAACTGGTACTAGTCAAGAGTTGAAGGTTGTCGCAGTTGGGAAGAATGGACTTCGCTCTGAAGCAGCAACTACAAACTTTGAGTGGGGAATGACTGTCCAAGATACAAGCCTTCCAAGACCATTAGCAACAAACATCGTTCCAGGAGCGACTGTTATCGGAAGTACCTTCCCAAATACAGAAGGTGGAGAAGGCGTCGAAGGAATGTTGAATGGTACCATCACCAGCCTATCTGACAAATGGTCTTCTGCTCAGTTGAGTGGTAGCGTTGATATCCGTTTGACACAACCACGCCGTGTTGTTAGATGGGTCATGGACCACGCAGGAGCTGGTGGAGAGTCTGTTAATGATGGCTTGATGAACACCAAAGACTTTGACCTTTACTACAAAGATGAAGCAGGCGAATGGAAACTAGCTAAAGCTGTTCGTGGCAATAAAGCCCATGTTTCAGATATCACCCTTGATAGCCCAATCACTGCGCAAGACTGGCGCTTGAACGTCATCATGTCTGACAATGGAACACCGTGGAAAGCCATTCGTATCTACAACTGGAAGATGTATGAAACTCTTGATACGGAGAGCCAAAACATTCCAATGAGTAAAGTTGCAGCGCGTGTTCTAACTGATAATAAGGTTCAACTAGGATTCTCAGAAGTTCCTGCTGGGGCAACCATCAAAGTCTATGACAAGGCAGATTCACAAACTCCAATCGCTACCTTAAATACAGCAGTTGGAGGGGATCTAGCGACAAATCCATTGAGCTTTGAAAAACGTCCAAGTCTTCTTTACTACCGAACACAATTGCCAGGGAAAGAAATCAGTAATACTCTTGCTGTAACAATTCCTCAGGATGAAAGAAAGATTAAGGCTGTCAGTCTAGAAGCAGCACCTAAAAAGACAACTTATCAAGGTGGTGAGGAATTGAATCTTAAAGGTGGTCTTCTCCGTGTCAAATACGAAGGTGAAGAAGCAGATGAAGTCATCAACCTTAGTCATGCTGGTGTTGTAGTCAACGGCTACGATGCTCACCATCATGGCGAACAAGAGTTAACAGTAACCTATCTTGGTCTTCCAGTTGCAGGAAGCTTCAAGGTTCAAGTGACAGGTGAAGAAGCTGGTCCAAAAGAAGTCGCAACCCTGTATATTAGTAAACAACCGAAGATTGATTACTTTGTAGGCGATGCTCTTGACTTATCAGAAGGACGCTTCAAGGTCTTGTATGACGATGAAACTGAGACAGAACATAGCTTTACAGACCAAGGAGTCGAAATTACAGGTTATGATTCTCAAAAAACAGGCCGTCAAAAACTTCAGTTGCACTATCAAGGACAAACTGTCGACTTTGATGTTCTAGTATCACCTAAGGCAGCCATTAACGACGAATATCTGAAACAAGAAATCACATCTGCTCAAGGACGCAAAGAAACATTAGCTTATATATTTGCGGATGCAGCAAAACAAGCAGCTCTTGCTGAGAAGATTGATGCAGCAAAAGCGATTTTAGAAAACCACGATGCTAGTCAAGAAGCAGTCAACCAAGCCCTGAACGATTTAAAACAAGCAGGTGCAGCCTTGGATGGAAATAAACGTTATCAAACTGCTAGAGAAGAATTGGAAAGCTTGCTCGAATCTGTCCTTGAAAAAGATCCTCAATCTGAGTTGATTGCGCAAGCTGAGACTTTATTATCTTCACAAATGCCAATTCCAGAAGCCTTTGCGGACATGAAAGAAAAGCTGAATAAGAAACTAGCTCCTGCAGAAGAAAGCCACCATGTGGGTAGCTTAGAAGAAGGAGAAACTGCGCCAACAGTTGAAGCTCTACCTGAGCTAGTGATTGAAACAGAAACTCAAATCTTCGAACGCTAAGAACGTCCAGCAGGAGACCTCTTGTTGGGTGAACGTCGTATTGTTCAGGTAGGTGTAGAAGGGCAGACTCGTCGTCTGATTGAAGTAGATGCCAAAGGTAACCGTACTCTTCTTAAAACAGAAGTAGTCAAGGAAGCAGTTGCAGAAATCACTGAAGTTGGTACCAAGGTAGAAAGCCGTGTTCAACCGCTAGACGGTCCAAAAGTCTTAGAAGTTAAGAAACCAAGCTTGGTTGTGGAAAAAGAAGTTCTTGCATATGGACATGAAGAAAGAGTAAATCCTAGCCTCCCAGTAGGAGAACGACGCTTGGTTCAAGTAGGAGTTGCAGGTCTTCGTAGAAACCTTGTAGAGATTGATTCTGAAGGACATCGCAGTCTTAAGGGGACGGAAGTTCTCAAGGAAGCCGTAACTGAGATTGTTGAAGTTGGTACAAAAGTGGATGTTCAAGCTGACAAACCTCTTGCACCTGCTCCAGTAGCACAAGTAGCTAAGCAGGAGCCAGCAAAAGCAGAAGCAAAAGCTGACAAACCTGAAGGAAAACAACTTCCAAGTACAGGTGAAGGAGTAGATGCAAATCTAGTAGCTCTTGGCTTAGCTGGAGTTTTAAGTGGTTTTGGTTTGCTAGCTCAAAAGAAAAAAGAAGATTAAGTTAATATAGTAAATTGAACCTAAAACAGTACATAATGTGGTATAATCTTCTTATGGCATATTCAATAGATTTTC
>NZ_JWAJ01000069.1 GCF_001068775.1 Streptococcus pseudopneumoniae | reverse complement strand
ACGTTGGTCAAAAGCAAGAGCTGAGATGATACCATTCTCATCAGAGAGTTTTTGCATACAAGCGCGTTTATTTTCTGTGAAAACCATTTTATACCTCTTTTACAATTAATTGGTCATAGAGACCTTGATAGTTGGCCATATTGACATGACCGGTCATTTTTTCTTGAGCATTAAGCATACCAAGGACATTTGCCTTTATCAACAGTTCTTGATCCGTTTCTTTATGGAAAAGACCTGAAGCAATACCTGCCACTGTAGAATCGCCAGAACCTACTGGATTTACTACTTGAATTCTTGGAATATCTACTTTGTAGAAAGTGTTACCGTGTTTAGCGAATGCTCCGTTAGCACCTAAGGAAACGATAATCCACTCGATTCCTTCAAATAGGGGTTCTTGAAGAACAGCTTTTAGCTCATCCAAATCTTTAGAAATTTCTCTTCTTAAAAGTTGAGATAATTCTTCATTATTTGGTTTGATGACTGTTGGTTTATGTGAAGACTCAAGAACTGCCTGAAGTGCAGCGCCTGAACAGTCCAAAACAACAGGCTTACCAGCTTGATTAGCAAGTTCTACCAAGCTCGCATAGTAATCAACTGGAAGACCAGCTGGCAGACTACCTGAAATGGCTACTACCTCTACAGTCTCTAAAAGTTCTTTGAAATGAGCCAAGAAATCTTGACCTTCTTTTTCTTGAACTTCAGGACCTTTTTCTAGGATTTCTGTTTGGTTTTCTCCATGTAGAATTGCGATACAGTTACGGGTTTCACCTTGAATAGAGAAGAAACGTTTGCTTACTTTATCATCAATATTTTCTACTAAAAAATCACCAAGTTTACCACCGACAAGTCCTGTTGCGACTACAGAGTCACCAAATTCTGATAGGACCCGAGTAACGTTAAGACCTTTACCACCAGCCGTTTTCGTAACATCAACAACACGGTTGACAGTGTCAATTTTTAATTCATCCAAAGGATAGGAAATATCAATGGATGGGTTCATTGTGACTGTTAAAATCATAAGTCACCTCTTAGTCGTGGTATTCACCACGATCCCATTTTTCAAGGAATTCTGTAAAGAAGTTGGCATCCGTTTGATGGTCGTTATGAGTTTCAACGTGTTGGATTTTAGCGATCAATTTTTTGTTTTCTTCAGATGGTTTGTATTCAGCATTGATGAAAGCTTCAATGATATCACACATGAGCAACTCACCAGTGATTTTACCACCAAATCCGATAACGTTGGCATTCAATTGTTCTTTTGCATATAAAGCTGTTGTCATATCGCGAACCAAAGCAGAACGAACACCTGGAACCTTGTTAACAGCGTTATTGATACCTACACCAGTACCACAGATACATACACCAAGATCAGCTTGGCCACTAACTACTGCTTCACCAACTTTTTTACCAAAAATTGGGTAGTGTGTACGAGCGTGGTCATAAGTACCAAAGTCGATGACTTCATGTCCTTTTGATTTCAAAAATTCTGAAACCGCCATTTTTTCATTTGTTACGATGTGGTCACATCCAATTGCAATTCTCATTTTTATCTTACCTTTCTTTCAATATAAAAATTAGCACATTTTGTTCAACATATCGACCCTAATTTGGTGACGTCCGCCATCGTATTTACCGTTAACAAATCCTTTAGCGATGTTTTTAGCCAATTCATCACCAACAAGTTGTGCACCCATAGTAATCATACGTGAGTTGTTGTGGCCACGAGTCATATAAGCTGAACGTTCGTCAGATACTTCTGCAGCAACCATTCCTTTAATCTTAGTTGCGACCATAAATGGACCAGCTCCATAAGCATCAATCACGATACCAAGGTTTTGTTCTTCTTTGTTTACTTCTGCAGCAACAGCAAGAGTCACATCAACAAAGTCTTGACCTTCAGCTGTAACATCCACAACGTGGAAGTTTTCTTTTTCCAAGAAGTCTTTCACAACTTCTTTCAATCTCAAACCTGCAGCATCTGCACCAATAACAATAGACATATTGTATACTCCTTTTTTATAATAGACCAGTAAAAATTTTTTGGTTCTGGAAAGAAAATGACCATCACCAAATAGTTACTAGTAGTTTTGTTGACTATTTTAGATTAAGAATGAATCATCTATTCACTCTTAGTAACTTCTCCTTGGAGAAATTGGAAGAATAACTTGTCAAAACAAACACAAATTGTTCTTTCTAAACATAATATACTACTATTGTTTTAAAAAGTCAACAGTTTATGTTTGTTTTTGTTTATTTTTTAGAAAATTTCTATATCAAAACCAATTTGATCACTTTGAGCTGGATTTAAGATTCGAACATTTTTCTTATCTTCTAGATGATCGCCCTCTTCGAGTGAAGTTGACAAACCTGACCAAGGTTCCAGAGCAAGGAAAGGACCTTTATTAAGCGTTGACCAAACGATGAGGTTTGGAAACTCTTCAAAGTCCAGTTTTAATCCCTTATCATGCTTACGTGACCGTAAGGAAACAGAGCGAGAGGTTAATTCATCTAAAGTCACAGCATCATAGCTAAAGAAATCATAGTTTAGATCCAATTCCTTTTGAGCTTTTAGCCAGTCACTTCTATCTTGAAAATCCAACATCCCTGTTTCTGGGAATGGTTTTGGAACCGTGCAAGTTTCAGATTTTTCAAATTCAAGATAGTAATCTTCATAGGCTTCATCATCAAATAAAGGACAGTTAAAACCAGGATGTCCACCAATAAAGTATGGCATTTTTTTATCTGTTTCCTTATTAGTAACTTGATACTGAGTATGGATTGTCTTTCCAGTAACTGTATAAGTTATTTCTAAGCGAAAATGATAAGGATAATTTTCATACATTTCTTGGTCATCTTCAATAGCAAAAGTAACCGAGTTATCCGTTTGATCCACTAATTCAAAATCTTTTTTCCGTACAAGACCATGACGTGGGATTTTACCTTTTACTTGACTACCATCTTCTTGATCATATAGGACAGTATCATTTCTAACAGATCCACAAATTGGAAATAGAACAGGTGCTTGACCGCTCCAGTAAGTTGGATCTCCTTGCCACAAGTACTCAATTCCATCCTTGTCTTTTATTGAGGTAAGAGCACCTCCAAAGGTCTGAAATTGTACATTTAACTGTTCTGATTGTAATTCAATCACTAGGGTTACCTCCATTAATTTTTTCCCTAAAAAAACTAGATTGCCGACTCCATACTTGGAAACTGACAACCTAGTTTTTACAATTTACATTTTTAGGAGCGAATTATTTTGCATTTGCTGCATATTCTTCATTACGTTTGATCATTTGTTTTCTGTACCAAGCAAAGATACCGATATAGAAAGCAAGGAATACTACAGCACCAAGGATTGCTTTGATATCACCTGTTGTAGTGTTACCAATTGTCCAACCAAGAAGTTTTTCGATTGGTCCTTCAAGTGTTGAGTGAGTAATGAGCTGAGTTTGGCTTACACCTTCTGGGAAGGCACCGACACCTTTAGCAAGTTCTGTTGCAAATGGTGCGATAAGTGTACCTGAAAGAAGGAAGAGTGGCAACAAGAGTGTTCCAAAGATAATCATACGGAGCAATTTACCACGAGTAACTACCAAGAGAGCTGGAGTTACACCCATAGCGATGATACCAGCAAGTGGCAAGATACCATTTCCTACTTTAGAAAGAAGCACAGCTTCGATCAACATGATTGGTGCAAGTACGTTAGCACAAGCCCAGATTTCAGCACGACCAGCTACGAATGGCCAGTCAAGACCGATGTTGAATTTACGTCCTTGAAGACGTTTAGTAGCAACGTTTGTAATACCTTGTGAAAGTGGTTCTACGGCTGCGATGAACCATGAACCGATCAATGAGAAGAGCTCCAAGCAGACACCGGCAGTCAAACCAAGTGACAACCAACCTTTAATTACATATTCCCATTTTTCAGCCCCTTCAACACCTGCAACCGGATGTGGAGTACCCATCAAACCGATAACGATACCAAGGATGAAACCGATGAAGAATTTAGATCCCCAGAAACCGATTCTCTTGTTCAATTTAGCAGCGTCAAAGTCGTATTTATCAAGACCTGGGAAGAGTTTATCAAAAATCTTATCCAAAACCATGATAACTGGGTTCATCATGTAGTTCATGTGAGTTGAAGTCATTGGTGATGAACTTGGTGCGTTAAGAAGGTCATCAAATGTTGGTTTCATCAAGTCAGAGTTGATAATTTTAAGAACCCCAACAAGGACAACTGCTGCAGTCGCGATGAAGAGTGAAACTCCTTGGCTAACTCCATTGTTGTCAGCGTACCATTTAATCAAAAGACCTGTGATAGACAAGTGCCAGATATCAAAGATATCGACGTCAAGTGTATCAGTTTTCTTCATTGCAAGCATGACAATGTTGACGATCAACATCACAAGCAAGAAGTAAAGTGTCCAAGCTGAACCCCAAGTGATTGTAGCAAGTGGTGCCCAACCAACGTCGGTGATGTTCAATTGAATACCAGTATTTTCAACGAATTTTGCAAGTGATGCTGAGAAAGCACCATTTAACATACCGATGATAGCACCGATACCAGTAAGAGCGATGGCAAGTTTGATACCACCTTCAAGCGCTTTGGAGAATTTCACTCCAAAAAGTAGAGCCAATAGTGTCAAAATGATCAGCATGATGATCGGTCCACCCATTTCCAAGATAGGTTTGAACAGCTTATTGGCTAGTTCGATAATGATATCCATAATTTTCCTCCCTTTATTTTTATGGAATATTTACAAATTAATAATTAGCTTAGACCATGTTCTTTGATAGCTGCTTCAATATTATCATAGACTGGAGCGCTCATAGCTGGAATACGGAACAAGATTGGTCCTGCTTCAACAACTGGAATACCTGGTTCAAAACCTAAATCAGTAGCAGCGATTGGTGTGAAGATATCATAACCTTTAATCAAGTCTTCATTGACATCTTTTACCATAACGGCATCACATTGAACATCGTACCCACGGTTAGAAAGTTCTTCTTCAAGAGCACTTTTAATTTGGTGGCTTGAGTTAACACCTGCACCACAAGCAGCAAGAATTTTAATCATTTGGATTTCCTCCGTTTTTATATAAAAATTATTAACAAATTAAGCAGTCGCTTCTGAGATATATTGGAACAAGGCTTCAGGTTCCTTAATCTTAGACAGCGCTTCAAGATGACCATTGCCTGTAAAGAAGTCCATCAACTGTGCAAGAATATTTGTTTGACTTGAGCTTGAATTGTTGATGATAAAGAACAACAATGAAACTTCTACTTCCTTATCAGGGGCAATCATATTGTGGAATGTTACTGGTTTTTCCAGACGAACCACGACAACATTTTCAGTTAGATTATGAATGGTATCAGTATGAGGGATAGCTACGTTAGGCAAATCCTTCCCTAAAAACTCCATATCTAAACCAGTTGGGAACGATTTTTCACGTTCAATCAAGGCCGATCGATAGGTATCTGTAACAACTTTCTTTTCTTCCAATAGGGTTGCAACTTGATCGAAAAGTTGCTCTTGATTATCTGCTTCTAAGCAAAAGACTAAGTCTTTGTCAAAGAAATGATCTAATCCCATGACCTTCTCCCTTCATATTTAACTTTTATGGTACAAGTATAACATTATATGAAACCGTTGTCAATGTTTTTTGTTGTATTTTGTTCGATTTTTATTGTTTACGTTTTAAACATTTGCTAATTTCAAACATATTTTTTATAAATTTCTTAATAAGTAAAACAAAAAACAGGAATGACTCCTGTTTTCACGATTTTAACTCTTTTTATTGGTCTAACTTTCTTCCACCATAGGAAGGATATTTTTTAATACCTCTGGAAGACCTTCAAGAGAAACATATCTAAACTTACCATCATCGGATTTAAAAAACCAGATAATTAAATATTTACCATTCTTAGCAATACAGTTTACTACTTAGGCCTCATAGCCACCGATAGTTGATTTTGACCCCCATACCTTGGAGAAGTCTTGACTTTTCTGTTTAGATTCATAAATGCTAGTTGAAATTTGAACAGTTTCAAGCGCTGCGTATTCGCTTTCACTAATAGCAAACTGCTCAGGTTTAAAGGTATTGAGAGTTACAATGTTGACATCCGTGCCATCACAGTACTGAATGTCATCTCCACCTTCAATTTCTTTGAAATGAACCCATGATTTAGGAATTTTTACATAACCATAATCATCTGAACATACTATTTGAGTTTCTTCTGTCTGGCTAGATAAGAAAGGCGATGATTAAGTGCCACTGGTCCGGACGTGGTTCGCAACCACGCAAAAAAAGCCTCAGCATTCGCACTGCTGGTGCTTTTCCATTGCTCATGGCTTAGAAAACTATCACTTTTTCTCAGAATCCGTATAACACATTTACGGAGCAGGTGCAAGAAAATGCGTTTTTTGAGAGGTTCTGACTAAAAATACGTCTATTTATTTTTTATTGTTTTTTATTGTAAAGTAGACCCAACCGAATGAACATAGGTTGTAAAAAGCAAATGAAAAAATTGCGAGGATAATAGCTTCTGTGTCTAAATAACCCATTTCGAGACCTCTTTTCAACAACAACAAGCCTGTAGTTTCGACAACGATCAAAAATAAAAATACATAAAAAATTTTCGCCTTAAGCATATTGTTACCGCCTTCTTTTTATTTGGTTTTATTGTATAATAAAAATTTACAAAAATCAAAAAATCATGACCATCCGTTAAACGGGTGGTTTGTACTAGGTCTATAAGTCCAAATTACCAGCCAGCGCCTAAAGACGCTGGCTTACACGTTGTTCAAGCCTTATTGCTCTTGACTCGTCACTTGCCTCTTAAAGACGCTTGAGTATTACTTACCACTTTCCCTAAAGGGATCCTCATATTCTTTTACACTTAATTTATCTAGTGCTATATCATCTTTACTCGTTCTCAAAGTTTTATACTCGTGAAGAAATCATCCACTGGATAATTTCTTTAATCTTGGATATATTTCCTTATTGTGGCTTCATTGTGGCTTCATTGTGGCCAACTGTACTCACATAATATCCCTCTGCCCCAAAATGTCGATTTCCAAACTTATATAATTGATTGAAATAAGATATGAACAAAGAGATTAGGAAAGTCAAATCAATTTCTAAAAATGTTTTAGAATCTATAGTGTGCTATTCTAAGTTCAATCCGCTATACTTGAGGTTGGCGCGTTTGTCAAACATTAAGAAAAGAGGCTGGGCAAAAAGTCTTTAAAATCAGAAAAACGCATAATATCAGGTGTTGAAAACCTTGATACTATGCGTTATATTTTTTTCATTTTCGGAGAAAATTGACTTTTTGCCCAGCCACTTAAAAAATCATTATTTTATATTTATCTTATTTTTTCTTGAGATCTCAACTATTCTTCATCCATACTCAAGACGCTGAGGAAGGCTTCCTGAGGCACTTCTACAGAACCGATGGCTTTCATGCGTTTCTTACCAGCTTTTTGTTTTTCGAGAAGTTTACGTTTACGTGAAACGTCACCACCATAACACTTGGCAAGAACGTTCTTACGAAGGGCCTTGATATCTGTACGAGCCACAATCTTATGTCCAATTGCTGCTTGGATTGGCACCTCAAATTGTTGACGAGGAATGATTTTCTTGAGCTTATCAACGATGAGTTTTCCACGTTCGTAGGCAAAGTCCTTGTGAACGATAAAGCTAAGAGCATCCACCTTGTCTCCATTGAGAAGGATGTCCATTTTGACCAGCTTAGATGGACGATACTCTGACAATTCGTAGTCAAAGCTAGCGTAACCACGTGTCGAAGACTTAAGCTTATCAAAGAAGTCGAAGACGATTTCAGCCAGTGGAATTTGATAGATAACATTGACACGATTGTCATCAATATAGTCCATCGTCACAAAGTCACCACGCTTACGCTGAGCCAATTCCATTACTGCTCCGACGAACTCCTGTGGTACCATGATTTGCGCTTTAACATAAGGCTCTTCAATGGTCGCAATCTTAGTTGGGTCTGGGAACTCAGATGGGTTAGACACATCCATAGACTCGCCGTCTGTCAGATTGACTTTATAGATAACAGACGGAGCTGTCATGATGAGGTCGATGTTGAATTCACGCTCTAAACGTTCTTGGATTACATCCATATGGAGAAGTCCAAGGAAACCACAACGGAAACCAAATCCAAGTGCCTGAGATGTTTCTGGTTCAAACTGAAGACTAGCATCATTCAGTTGCAATTTTTCAAGTGCTTCACGTAGGTCATTGTACTTGTTTGACTCAATTGGATAGAGACCCGCAAAGACCATAGGATTCATCTGCTTGTAGCCATGTAAGGGCTCTGCCGCAGGATTGGTTGCCAAGGTAACGGTATCACCCACACGAGTGTCCTGAACCGTCTTGATAGAAGCTGCAATATAACCAACGTCACCAGTCGCAAGGAAATCACGACCAACTGCTTTTGGTGTAAAAATACCGACTTCGGTCACATCAAAGGTCTTACCATTGCTCATGAGCTGAATCTTATCACCAGGTTTGACCACTCCGTCCATGACACGCACTTGGAGGATAACCCCACGGTAAGCATCGTAAACTGAGTCGAAAATCAAGGCCTTAAGTGGCGCCGTCACATCACCCGTTGGTGCTGGCACTTTTTCCACGATTTGCTCGAGAATTTCTTCGATACCAATACCAGCTTTAGCTGATGCTAAGACTGCTTCGCTGGCATCCAAACCAATGACATCTTCAATCTCTGTACGCACGCGCTCAGGATCTGCAGCTGGTAGGTCAATTTTGTTAATGACTGGCATGATTTCCAAATCATTGTCCAAGGCTAGATACACATTGGCAAGGGTTTGAGCCTCAATACCTTGAGCGGCATCGACCACCAAAATCGCTCCCTCACAGGCAGCTAGCGAACGTGAAACTTCATAGGTAAAGTCCACGTGCCCCGGCGTGTCAATCAAATGGAAAATATAAGTTTCCCCATCTTTTGCAGTATAATTCAGCTCGATGGCATTCAACTTAATGGTAATCCCACGTTCCCGTTCTAGATCCATGCTATCCAAAAGCTGAGCTTGCATTTCACGACTTGAAACCGTCTCTGTCTTTTCCAAAATGCGATCTGCTAGGGTTGACTTCCCATGGTCAATATGAGCAATAATAGAGAAGTTACGGATCTTCTCCTGTCGTTTTTTCAATTCTTCTAAGTTCATGATTCTCTTCCTTTCAGGGTATCTATTTATTATAAATTGTTTTTAACATTTTGACAAGACCATACCCTGCTAGGAGTACTAATCTTCAGCAACAAAGCCGTCATTTTCGATAAAGTGGTGTTCTGTCATTCCTCGATCTGTAAAGACAATCCCGTGAAGGACACCACCATAGACAGCTCCTCCGTCCATCCCAATCTTACCATCTTCTGTAGTCCAAAGCTCAGCTGTACCACGCTCTTGCTGTAACAAGCCATAAACTGGTGTGTGACCAAAGACAATGGTTTTCCCAGTATGATTTTCGGCTTCGTGGAATGGTTTTCTGAGCCATACCTTCTTATAATCGGTAGTATCATGCCAATCATCCAAAGTCAAATCAATACCGGCATGAACAAAGATATACTTATCTGTTTCAATGACAAAAGGCATCTGACGGATAAACTCCACTAAGTCTGCTGCTTCTGTCTCAACACGCTTTGCATCTGCTACTCCATCTACTGGTGCATCTAGTGGACGGCCTAAAATGGAATTAATGGTTGTATCCCCACCATTTCTACGGTAGTGATCGTAACTCTCTTCTGGATTGTCTAACCAAGTTAAAAACATATACTCGTGGTTCCCAGATAAGCAGATAGCACCTTGGTTATCAACCAAATCCTTGACCATTTCAAGAACACGGCGGCTATCTTCTCCTCTATCAATCAAATCTCCAAGAAAGAGCAATTGAGTCTCGCCATCCCATGTTTTAAGTAAGTCTTCTAACATTCCAGCTTTTCCGTGGACATCACCAATTACATAATAGTCTGTCATTTATTTCTCCTTACTTTGTAATAATTCTCTCGCTTGATTCAATGCTGCTTCCGTCACATTCTCCCCAGCCAACATCTTAGCGACTTCTTCAATTCTTTCTTCAACTGTCAGCAAGCGAACTGTTGAAACGGTCGAATATTCATTGCTAATCTTTTCGATGAAGAACTGATAATCTGCAATCGCAATAACTTGAGGAAGGTGAGAAATAGCTAATACTTGACCGTGCTGTCCAATTTTGTGAATTTTTTGTGCGATGGCTTGAGCTACACGACCTGAAACTCCCGTATCTACTTCATCAAAGACAATGCTAGTCTTGCCTTCTTTTCGAGAAAAGGCAGACTTAATGGCTAGCATGAGACGAGACAACTCTCCACCAGAAGCTACTTTTACTAAAGGTTTAAAATCTTCTCCAGGATTGGTTGAAATGTAAAACTCAACACTCTCATTACCTTCACGACTGAATTTTCCTTGACTAAAACGAACTTGAAATTGTGCTTTCTCCATGTAAAGGTCTTGCAATTCTTGCTTGATTTCAGCTTCTAAGTCCTGCGCTATTTTATGGCGAGCCTGAGCAACTTGACCTGCTAGGTCCACAAGATTTTTTTCAAGTTTCTTGAGTTCGATTTCCATATCTTCAGAAGATAGATTATTTCCTGTTAGAAGATTGTATTCGTCTGTAATCTTGGCAAAGTATTCAAGGACATCATCTACACTACTACCATACTTACGGGTAATGGTATGAATCAAATCTAGTCGACTTTCAACCTGCATCAGACGATTACCATCAAAATCTAAATCATCGATAATGGATTCCAATCGCTTGGTTATATCTTCTAGAACATAATAGGATTCAGAAAGGGAGCTTGAAATCTCACGATACTCTGGATCAAACTCTTCAAGACTTTCCATATCATTCATGGCCGAACGAACATTTGCAAGGCTTGAAAATTCTTCATTATCAAGCATACTATAAGCATTTGTTAAAGTATCGGCAATATGTTTATGGTTCAGTAGTTTGTCTCTTTCTTGATTAAGGACAATATCTTCACCAGTTTTCAAATTAGCTGCTTCAATCTCAGCAATCTGAAATTCCAACATTTCAATACGAGCCTTGTGTTCCTGCTGATTTTTTTTGATGTCAAGCACTTGCTTACGCATACGGCGATAGTTATCAAAGCTCATCTGATAGGCTTCTTTTAATTCAAAGAAAGAAGTGTCCCCAAACTCATCCAACATCTGGATATGTCGATGTGGGCGCATTAACTCCTCTTGGTCATGTTGACCATGGATATCAACTAGCTGTTGACCAATCGTCCTTAATACTGAAAGATTAACCATCTGTCCATTGACACGACTGATGCTCCGACCGTTTTGTAAAATTTCGCGACGAATAATGATTTCATCACTCAATTCTAATCCTTGTTCATCAAAAATTTCTTCTAGCGCGCGAGTACTTTCAATTGAAAAAAGACCTTCAATTTCTGCTTTGGGAGCCCCATGACGAATAACCTCTGTTGTAGCTCGAGCTCCTAACATCATATTCATAGCATCAATAATGATTGATTTACCCGCACCTGTTTCACCAGTTAAAACTGTCATCCCTTGTTCAAAATTCAGAGAAATTGATTCGATGATAGCAAAATTTTTAATCGAAATTTCCAGTAACATATAATCCTACCAATTTTTAACTTGCTCAAAAATATCTTTGGCTGTTTCTTCACTTCTCAATACCATCAAGATGGAATTATCATCAGCAATACAGCTAAAAATTTGGTCAGAAAAAACAGTCAACAACTGACTCTTGACGAAAACAGTATTCCCTGGAATAACTTGCAAATTGATCATATTCCCCATGCGTTCAGCATGAATAATATTGTTTTCTGCCAATTGCAAGCTTCTAACGATTGATTTTGGTAATTCATAAATGTAAGTATTGTCTTTCAATGGAATTTTTACAATACCTAATTCTTTAATATCTCGGGAGACTGTTGCTTGAGTAGCAGAGATACCAGCTTCTCTCAAGTGTTCAACGATTTCTTCCTGTGTGCCGATTTGATAATCTGTAACAAATCTTCTAATCTTCTCAAGTCGCTCTTTTTTATTCATCTTTAAATTCTCTATGTGCTTTCTCCACTATTTTTTCTATTTCAGAAGTAACCTGATTGATTGCGTGATCTTCTTTTCGCAAATAGGCTAAAAACTCGATATTCCCATGACCACCTTGAATAGGAGAATAGTCCAATCCTAAGACTGAAAATCCTTCATCAACTGCCATTTTAGTAACTGATTCTAAAACATTTTGGTGAACCTTGGCATCTCTGATAATTCCATTTTTACCAATCTGTTCTCGACCAGCCTCAAATTGAGGCTTAACTAGAGCCACAACCTGACCTTGATCGGCTAAAATACGGTGTAAGGCTGGCAAAATAAGGCCTAGAGAAATAAAACTGACATCGATACTTGCGAAACTTGGTTCCTGATTAAAGTCGGTCTTTTCAGCATAACGGAAATTAAACTGCTCCATACTGACAACACGAGGGTCTTGGCGTAATTTCCATGCCAGTTGGTTAGTACCAACATCAACTGCAAAAACTTGTTTAGCACCATTTTGCAACATGACATCCGTAAAACCTCCAGTTGAAGCTCCGATATCAATGGTCGTTTGTCCCTCAACTGATAGATCAAAAATATCTAGCGCCTTCTCAAGTTTCAAGCCACCACGACTGACATACTTAAGTTTCTCGCCCTTGAGTTTCAACTCTGTATCGTCAGGAATTTTTTCTCCTGGTTTATCAAATCGTTCGCCATTTATAACAGCGACTACCAAACCAGCCATAACACCTCGTTTGGCTTGTTCTCTCGTTTCAAATAAACCTTGTTTGTAAGCTAATACATCTACTCTTTCCTTAGCCATTGATTCTCAAACTTTCTACTATTTTCACAATTGGTTCTTTGTCAAAGATCACAACCTGGCTAATCTCTTCAAGTTTCGCATTAGCTTGATCCAAGGTTTGATTGCAAAACGCTATCGCCTGGTCTAATCCCAACAATGCAGGATAGGTTGACTTCTCGGCTTGCAAATCTTTCTGGGGTGTTTTGCCGATTTCCTCAAAGCTAGCGGTAACATCAAGCACATCATCTCTCACTTGGAAAGCAAGCCCAATCAACTCGCCAACTTTTTTAAGCTGCTTCTGAAGTTTTTCATCCAATCCAGCAATGATACCAGCCGCTTGGAAAGGAAAGGCTAAAAGTTTACCAGTCTTATTAGCATGGATAGTCTGAAGTTCCTCTAAATTCAAATGTTTTCCTTCGCCTTCCATATCTAAAACTTGTCCAGCCACCATCCCCATACTTCCAGAAGCAAGTGATAAATTAGCTATTAAATCAACCTTTGTTTGACTCGGCAAATCAGCTTGAGCAATTAAAGCATAGGGATCCAAAAAAAGCGCATCCCCTGCTAAAATAGCTAGAGCTTCACCATACACCTTATGGTTGGTCAAACGCCCCCGACGAAAATCATCATTATCCATAGCAGGTAGATCATCATGAATCAAACTACCTGTGTGAATCATTTCTAGTGCCGCTGCAACTTGAGCATGGGCTGGTGCGATAGACACTTGCAAAGACTCCAAAACTTCTAGAAGTAGATATGGGCGAATCCTTTTACCACCTGCATGTATGGAATAAAGAACGGCTTCTCTCAAGTTTGATGCAAATTGTTGGTCTCCATAAAAGTCTTCAAGAGCTGACTCGACCAAAGCTAATTTTTCTTGCTTGTTCATAGAAGTTCGCTTTCTGTTCCATCTTCTTGCATGACTTTAACCAAGGTCTTTTCTGCTTTATCAAGTGTTGCTTGCAATTCTTTTGAAAGAACCATTCCTTTTTGAAAAGCAGAAATAGCATCTTCTAAAGCAATTTCACCATTTTCTAAGCTTTGAACAATAGTCTCAAGCTCTGCTAGATTTTCCTCAAATTTCTTTTGTTTTGACATCTTTAACCTCTAATTCTACCTGACCGTCCCGCATCAACAGTGATACTTGGTCATTTTCTTTCAAATCTTTCGCAGAAGCCACTACAACTTCTCCTTTTTTGACAATTGCAAAACCTCTGGCTACAATTCGACTAGTATCTAGCATAAGGAGAGCTTCTGATAGGCGTTTTACTTCTGCTACTTTTGCATCATAGGTCACAGCCATCTGGCTACGCATTAGTTTTTGCAGTTGGAAAATACGATCCTGATAACGCTGGATTTTGATGATTGGTGATAATTGTTCCAAACGGTGGATTTGTTCTTGAACCTTTTGTTGATTTCGAACCAATTCAGCATTCAGTCCTTGCTTCAGTCGTAGCTGTAACTGATCCAAGCGTTGTAGATAACCGTCATATAAACGCTCTGGTTGTCTGAAGATGACCGATTGACTGAGGATTCTCAAAGCTTCTTGTTTCTTTGATAAAGTATGTTTAACAGCTGTAGTCATCCGCTTCTCTTGATTCTGAAGATAGGTCAATAGGTCTAACTTTGTTACTGGTGTAGCGAGTTCAGCAGCAGCTGTCGGCGTTGCCGCTCTCTTATCAGCTACAAAATCAGCCAGAGTGACATCCGTTTCATGACCTACACTCGAAATAATCGGTAAACGAGATTCAAAAATTGCTCGAACTACAATTTCTTCGTTAAAGGCCCAAAGATCTTCAATGGATCCACCACCACGGCCGATAATCAGAACATCTAAGTCATCTCGTTCATTGGCTCTAGCAATGTTACGAGCAATCTCCTCTGCAGCACCCTCACCTTGAACTTTAGTAGGATATAGGACAATTTCCACACCAGGGAAACGTCTACTGACTGTAGTGATGATATCTTGGATAACAGCACCACTTCGACTGGTCACCACACCTATTTTTTTTGAAAATTGTGGTAAAGATTGTTTAAAGTGTTCTTGAAAAAGACCTTCTTCTGCCAGTTTCTTCTTAAGCTGTTCAAATTGGATAGCCAATGCACCAACACCATCTGGTTCAGCTTTTTCAATAATAATCGAATAGCTTCCGCTTGGTTCATAGACTTGAACACGACCAACTACATTGATCTTCATACCTTCTTCCAGTTCAAAACCTAAACGTTGGTAGACCCCCGACCAAATGGTTGCCTGAATAACTGCTCGGTCATCCTTAAGAGAAAAATACTGATGGGTTGGACGCTTACGGAAGTTAGAGACTTGACCAGTTAAATAGACCCGTTCCAAATAGGGGTCTTTATCGAATTTCATTTTTAAATACTTGGTCAAAGTTGTAACCGATAAATACTTTTCCATCTCTACCTCCTTCTTTTCTCTAGTTTTTCCTGGGTATTATTATACCAAAAATATGCTTAAAAATCTTGAATTTCCACCTAGAATAGTGAAAATACAGGGAATTTATGTGTGAAATAATTTCTTAATATTTTTGCCCCCTGAACAGAAAAAAAGCCCTTCGGATAAAATCCGAGGGGCTTAAAACGTTGTTAAATCAACGGCCGAACTTTTGAGATTCAAGGTTCGGGATAAAATAGTTCACTGAACTATTTTATTTTTTCAAGTTATCTTCCTATTATTAGATACTAAAAAATAGGCCTAAGCCTACTCTAAATCTAACTTGATTTCTGCAAAAACAACTAATTTTGAATAAGTTGAGAAAACATAAAGGGTAACAAAAAGGAACTTAAAATGATGAGTTCAGCAGGCAAGAATCAGCACGGTCAAACGTGCTTTTTTTGTCAAGTATTATAGCCATCCTATGCTAACTCTCAGTGTAATTTGTTCAATACTTGTAAAATATAATAAAACTCTTTATTGCCTCACTTAATTCATTAGCAATAAACAAACAGTGATTTCACATCACTGTTTGTCTTAAAAATAAGTTTAGAATTATCCTACTTGTCTGATTCGTTAGCATTTTTTCCAAAAAGATAACCTGTCAGTGAAAAAATTAATACTTTAATAACTTCTATAGCATTACTTGCTATATCAGATATTTTCCCACCATGAACAAAAGTTTCAAAAAAATAAATTAGCATTATCAATACAAGACAAATTATAAGTAGATAGTGTCCTTTAATTGTATTATAAGTGTCCTTATTAATTTTTCTTTCAAGTATACTTGTTGTTGCAAATTTATCATTTGCTTCTTTTTGTTGTTGTGAAAACTTAGTATTAGGAACATCAATTTCTGTTGTTAATTTATTTACTTCGTTAGGCAATATAAGGCTCCTCTTGGAATATGTTACAGTCCTCTAAATATGGTTCATCATTTATATTAGCTTTGTACCACGCAGTTCCTTGCTGATGTGTCATCTCAGATAATCTTATACCATCAATCATTCCATAAGTTTTCCAAACATTATCAAAAATCTTTTTCACTACTGAACCTGCAGGGAGAGCAATAGTACTATACTTGTTATTTTCAAAATAGTAAAATTCTTTGATGTGATTTGCACGATATTTTTTAAATACGTTATAAACGCTTCTAAGAACAGGACCATACTGCCAAGTTTCAAAACGTTCGTCAAAAAGTTTTTCTTGCGTTTCTTTTAAATAATCTTTGTAGAAAATATAGATCAATTTCTGTAACTTCATCGGCGTAATATCAATATCTTCGGACTTTGCTCTATCAAGAAACGTATTTGCTACATCTAAAGCTGAAATCATTTTATATCTCCTCCTTTGATTAGATCAAAATACTCAACAAAGAGATCGATGTTCTCTATAATCAATTTTTGTTCAATGAGTACATTAAAAAATTAAAATATCCTCACTATAATTATATCACACTACACATGTTTTTTTTCTTTTTCAATGTTGATTTTTATAATAATTTCTCAATTATTATAGTTGCCAATAAAACAATATTTAATAATCAGATTTACAAGGCAAGAAACTAGCACGGTCAAACGTGCTTTTTTATTAAAAAAAATCATTATCACTATGATCAAACCATTTTCTTTTTCTAGCTCTAGATAGCTCCATATAAAGCGAAAATTCTCCGATTGTGAATACACTATATAAGCAAATTATAAATTTCTCTAACCAATTCATTTCTTCAATGTACTGTTTAAAGCAAATATAACAATAATGTTCTTGTAACGGCTCTAATGCTTTTACTCGTTCAATATCATTATCAGCATATTTTTCATTTATTTCATGATAACGTTTTGAAAAATAAGGATCATGTTCAATTTCGTCATAAAATATTGCCATTGCAAGATCTAACGAACTAATATAATACCCCTCTATCAGTGCTCGTCTAGAAAAAACAATTAATGCTATGAATGCAGCTATTAAAGCGAGCACCCCTCCGACCATATCCCAAAATTCAGAGGCATAAAAATTTCCAGAGATTAGATAGTTAAAGCCAAAAAGAATAACCACAAAAAGAATTATCCAAAATAAACCTTTAGCGATAAAATCCGTTCCAAATGATCTACGTTCCCATTTTTGCTTAATCTTCAAATTTATCTCCTTTTTTTGAAGTTTATTATATTTTATCATACAATCAACTAGATATCTACCAAGTCATGATACGCTCCCATATTCGGTAAAGGCACAACACTAAAATACAAATCAGAATATATCTCAAACCATTTATTCAGCTTGTTATAGGCTGGCGACTGACTAACAAATAATATCCGTTGACAAGCTCCGATAACATTCATGTGATTATACACATAGACCTCTTTAATGGCCGTTAAAATATCGTCTTCACTTGTCTGTACCCTAATATCTGTTATCTGCTTAATCGTAGCGTATTTTTTATAAGCTAGCATATCTTTATTTTTAGCAGCATCAAACATTTTACGCTCAAGGACACTATACTTAGGATTTTCTTTATCTCTCATGAAATACCACTTGAGCCATAAAATTTTTTCTCTGTGAATTACTGAAATACGCTCAATTTTCTTCTTTGGCATGATTACCTCCTAAATTATCAATCTAATAGCTTTAACCACTCACTTTTTGAGATTGTTGTATAAGGTTCATCTAGCGCGTGATATAAAGGTTCTAAACCTTTGTTAAATCGGATATAGTCCATTTTATCCTCATGCGTTGGAAAATATAAAATTCCTGTTTCATCTTCATTTAGACTACGGTTACACCAATCATCAACGATAACCTGCACTTCCCATTCACGCCACTTTTTAAGGTTTTCTAAAAGTTCAATATCACTAAACAACTCACCATCAACTTGGAAAAATTCTCCCAAATCATCGTTACCCTCGATGATGATAACTTCAGGCGTATTTCTACTACTTAATAATTCCTTGAGTTCTTGTAACTCTTTGATCTCCTTTAGATACTTCCTCAATTTCTAACCTCAATTCTTCAATTTGTCTTACTACTCCAAAAATTTCATGAGTTTTATATGATTGTTCAAGTATAGCTTTTGCTGCTTGAGTTCTTATAAAAGGGTTAATCTTGGCATCCATCATAATATCATTGAGTACAGAAACAGCATTGGATGAGGCTAGATATAGCATCTGTGTAGTTTTATCCATCATCTCATCTTGTTTTAGTCTCAATGTCTTTTTAACAGCTGCAACTTTTAGATACTTATGCCCTGTTGCCCTTGACACCCCTGCTTTTTGGCACGCTTTATCTATCGTTGGCTCAGTAAGCATGGCATCTATGAATTTTATTTGCTTGGATGTAAGGCCATCATTTTCATTTCCTGCCATCTATTACCTCCTTGTTATCAAAATAAAGGGTTCCCCCTTTATTTCTTATGCTAGATATTTACGCAATTCTTCATCCAGCGACTCAATATTGCTTTCAACAATCATCTCATGTTGCATTAAATCAATCTTATCACCGTTGATATATAAACCATCATGGAAGTAATTAATTTTCCTAGTAAAGAAAATGATTAATTTTTCAAGAAGATTTTGTTGTTTGAATTGATCTATATCGATTTCAATATAGGCAAGAGTAGTATCGTTTCTGATAATATCCTCTAGCTTTCTAATTGCTAAAGGTTTATTCTTATACTTTTCTAGATATTCTTTCATTTCTACTGCTGTTGATTTAATACTAGAAAACAAAGTTAAGTCAGCTACATCATCCGCTGTAATAGATTCTTCTTTTGATTTAATGTTTGCTAATTCAATATTTTTCTCCTTTTCTAGTTGTTGATAAAGCATTTGAGCGGTATTGTGCGAATAATTTTCCGCATCTTTTTTATATTTCAAAAGCGTTTCTTCTGCATACACTTTTCCGATTAACTGTTTATGTAATTTGTCTTGAAAATCTTCCTGCATTGCAATATAACCACGCATATATTCTAATTTTTTCTTCCCAAATGCTTGAATGTCATTTTTAATTGTTGTAAGTGTCATGTTATCCTCCTTATGACAAAAAATAAAAGAGGTATGACAAAAGAGTGTTAAACTCAATTATCATACCTCTGGTTTTTCCAGTCAGTATTTATTAACATTGTTCTCCGTTGGTCACTTCTTTATAAACTATCTGCCCATCTTGAGCTTTTAGCTTAATACTGCCATGTTCTGGAATTTCAATGTACTTTATTATACCATTTTTTGAGTATAAAACAAAGCCTTTCTCCATCATTTCTAATAATTTATTATCCTTGTTTTCAGTCATGAATTTCTCCTTTATTTTAATTTATTATAATCTGAATATCTCTAGTCTATTGATTTGACTAGGTTTTTAAGGTTCGTGTTATAAAATACTACCCTTTTTGTGTACCCAATAGTTGTTTTTCGTCATTGATTAAATTACCATGCTTGATTAGTTTGGCCAAGGAAAGCATAGTAATTTTTTTAAGAGGGTGATTTCTCACCCCAGGAAAAGTATCTAGTTTTGTTTAGGTTTGTAAGAAAATTACTTCAGTTTAACTGCTTTACTTTGTTTTTTAACTGATTAATTGAGTATCGCTTATCCTTGATCGTGAATGACTTGAAAAAGTTACCCTCTAGGCCAGTTCTGACACGGCTGGCCACTCGATCACTATACAAGCTAGCAATCTCTGAGCTACTTAGATTTGTAGTAATAATGGTTTTATCTCGATTACTGAGAATATCAAAAATAAACCCTTCTTCCCAAACTGATTTACCTTTACTACTAGCGTTGTCCGATTTTATACCTAAATCATCAAGTACCAGGTAATCAACCTCTTTCAGCATTCTTGAGTAGTGCCCCTCTAGACTAGTAGGAGCGTTAAAGCTCTCTCGAACTCGTCTAAGGATTTCTGTTAGATTGACAAATAACACGCTTTTAAGCTCTCCTTTGGCCTTGTAGCCCTCGTTTATAGCCTTAGCAATGGCAACGCTTAAATGGCTTTTCCCTATGCCTGTAGAACCTGTAAATAGGGTATTCCCTGTCATACCGTCCAGGTATTTATCTACCTGATCCCTAGCAAATGCTAATAGTTGCTTTTCCTCGGCTGTCTCAGCTATGAAATTCTCAAAGCTAGCCTCTTTAAGTTCTCTAGGGATCGTACTGTCTCGCATAAGCACATTATAGGTTTTTAGGTAGGTCTCAGCATTTAGGCTATTATTAACTCCCTCTTGCTCTTGCCTTTCTATTAGTCCCTTTGTGCATTCAGGACAAAACTCATGTATACTTCGTTCCTTACTGCCTCTTATTGGCGTTGATATTTGCCAATAATTGACCTTGTGAACTTCACATACCTTATCACTAATTTTTCTGTTGTTATATTGCTCAAATTTATTTTCCATTGCTCATCCTCCTAAAATGGGTTTTCTTCTGTTCGTGTTTTTAGCCATTCTTCACGGCTAATAGGTTCTGCTTGATGTTGGAGATGCTTTTTAGTTTCATAAGCCTCTTTATCTTTCTTGACTTGCTCGACTGTTCTAAGTCCTTGCCCCTGCCATCTTTCAAGAATTGAACGTGTATATCTGATAGACTTTCCAGCATTTAAGATAGTTTCATCGAGGGCATAGATTAACAACGCTTGACCATGAATCTCTAGTAGATCCTCAACCTCTGCTATCATTGTCCCATTAACCGACATTTCACCAAAAGCTTGTTTGAGTTTTTCAAAGATTAGATTTTTGCCACCGCCAGCACCAACATTTTTTGAGGCGTTAGCCTCTTTTTGCTCTAGCTCTAGCTGTAGCTCTATCTCTTTCTCTATATCTATCTCTATCTCTGTCTTACATGTAGTTAACAATGTAAGATTGTCAGATGACATTGTAAAATTTTCCTTTTGTTCTCGTTGCTGTTTCCGATATTCTCGCATGTATGCTGCTTGGTTGGTTTCCTGCTGTACCAAGGCTTTAGCCTGTGGTAGTTCTGCGTTTTTATCTTCATCAATTTGTATTAGACCACACTTAGTAAAGTATGCCATGGTCATATCTATATCATCTTCCGATACATCTAATTTTAGGGCTAGCTCTTCCTTGAGATTGTCAAAGTAGCCCTCATAGTATAAAATACAGTCACTTTCCAAGCTCTCTAGCATAAGCCTAATATAAATGACTGTCATGGTGTACCCGCCAGGTACCGTCTTTAGCCTCTTGATAAAAATATTATCAAAAAATTTCTTATCAATTTTTAGCCAGAAATAGACTTTTGTTTTTGCCATTGTCCTCTCCCTTGCTCATTTATAATTCTCTAACTTGATGAGTTTTAATACTCTCTTGTGATTATCTGTTAAACTCATTCAATGCCTCCCCATACATTGATCCCTGTAAGCTGAATATATCGCCCATAATCAGGGCTTAAATCCTCGCTAGGTGTTTCCATCTGTTTGCTTTCTCGCTCAAATTGGGCGCTTTTTTGACGGTCTCGGTGGTTTAGATAAAGCAGCAAGCCAATCAATACCACGGAAAAGATAACCGCCTGTGTATTGGTTAAATCTAGCTCATTCATTTCATTGCCTCCTCAAACTGCTCTATAAGATTACCTCTCCTATCCTCTCCTATGCACCCTTTTGGTATATCAATGGTTGCAGACTGGTTGCCATTTTTTCGCATCTCCTCCATTCTACGCTCATTTACTTTTCTAAAAAGTGCATATACTGGGTTATCGTCAGGGATAACATATCCAGCAATACTATCTCTTTTTGTCCCGTCTGCCATCGTATGAGTTACGGTATAATGTTCTTTTACCATTCGCTTTTACCTCCAAATTGTTCTATGATTTAATTTTGTTACACGTTCGATCGATTCATCGCGCATGTTTCCTGGTACTTTATCACTGATAAATACCACATCTAAATTAGGTGAGTAATGGGCTCTACCTCTCCATCCATCACCATCAATAACAACCACTTTCAAAATAGACCTCCTAGCGTACAGTAAGAAAGTTAATCACATCAGAAACCTTAAAATAAAGTTTCTTGCTGCTTTCAAAAGGGGATTGATACGATACAAGCCCAATATCTATCCAATTTTTTAATGTTGTTCCAGAAATATCTAGCTCATCTTTGAGTTCCTTAGCAGTGATTAAACCTGTTTTCTTTTGTAACTTCTTCTCTAGCTCCAGCTTTTGTTGTGCTAGTCTATCAACTCTATCTAATAAACCCTGTTCAAATTCAACTGAAAATGTCGCCATACTACCCTCCTAATTGTAACCCTTGTTTGAGAACGAAATATATGCCCCGTAGCGCTCTTTTACATGGTCTGCGGTGTTTCCCTCCACTCTATCAATTTTGGGAGTAATATCAAGCTCTATATAGCTTTCATAATTCCATAATAGGACTAGAATAAACAAGCATATAATAATTAAGATAATACTTTGTGTTGGTGTTAGATTTAATTCATTCATTGCTGAACTCCTTGAAAAATCTATCTGATAATTCTGTATGTTCTAAAACAAGATACTTTAGCCCATTGATTGCTACCGTTACAAGATCTGTTGTTTTGTCTTGGTCAATATCAGTAATAGATATCTCTAAAGTGCTAATTACACTTTCTAGCTCAGTACATAGCAATTCATAGCTACTTAAAATCTTATCGTTCATGTTGTGTAATAACCTCCAATTCTTTATCATTACAATTTATCAACTTACAAGCGATCTGGTCTAATTCTTGATATGCTTGATCTGTCATTTCAAAAATAACGCTAAATGCTTGTTTCATTTGATGGTGTAAAACTGTGCTATCTACTCCAGAATTATCAGCAAGTAATAAAGCTTTACTTAGCTGTTGGATAATTTCAATATGTGGGAGTAACTTAGCTATTTTGTCGCCTTGTTGCTTGATGTTTTGTGTACTCAATGCCATTTTTGATTTTTTCCTTTATTTTTGGTAAAATTAGAATAGTAATATTTGATAAGGGGAGGATTGTTTTTCTCTCCCTTACTAAATACCTAACAAAACCACGCGCCTTGCCTTTGCTTGAGTTTTGTTATTTTTCCTTAGCCGTGTACGTTGGTTTGGTCGCCTGTACACGGCTTTTTTGTACCTTAATAGCCTTTTGCTAGCCATTCCATGACTTTCGTATAAACCGTTTTCTTAACTGTTCCACCCTGTACCACTTTTTTATAAGTGATTGGGTTAATACCAATAGCCTGTGCTGCCGCTTTAGCTGTCAACATGCTATCTGCTTGCTTACGACGCACAGCTTTAGCTTGATTTTCAGTGATAATCATGTATTTCCTCCTCTCTTTTTGTATCCGAACGGATATTTAATTACAAGGTTATTTTATATCTAAACGGTTACTTTGTCAAGTGTTTTAATAAAAAAATATATTTTTGGCTACATTTTTAGATTTTATGTTATAATCTTATTGAAACGGAGGTCATATAATGGGTGAATTAAAAGTCACAAATAGTACCAATATCAAAACTTTAAGAAAAGAGAAAAAGCTCACACAAGAAGAGCTAGCATCAATTATTGGTGTTACTAAATTAACAATTTTACGCTGGGAAAACGGCGAAAGAGTTCCCAAAGCTGACAAAGCCCAACTTCTAGCAGATTATTTCGGTGTAACTGTCCCATATCTTCTAGGCTATGAAAAAGAAATAAATAGCGCACTATATGAAACGTTACCGACTGTCATACAAAGAACTGATGAGCAGTATGAACATTACTTGGAGCTCTACAAATCTGCTGTGATAGAGGTAAACAATCAGTTGGATAATGTTGTAAAAGCACTTAATCCAGAAAAACAGTTCTCTTTTGAAAAAATAAGTGAATTCTTAATAGCTTTAGCTGGTGAAATAACCAAATTAGAAACCTCATCAGAAGCACTTCTAAAATTAAAAGATATTCAAATTCAAAACATTACAATGAAACATGAATTTGAACAATTCAAAAACTACTTTGAAAATAAGCAATAAAGCCAATTATCGAATAATAACAGTTACTCGTGTATAAATACCTAACAAAATCACGCGCCTTGCCTGCTGATGGAAAGAAAGGTACAAATACATGAATATCAAAGAGAAAATCAAAAAGAATGGCCAAAGAGTTTATTATGCTAGTGTTTATCTAGGCGTTGACCAACTAACGGGCAAAAAAGCCCGTACAACTGTTACAGCAACCACTAAAAAGGGCGTTAAAGTAAAAGCGCGTGATGCGATCAATACTTTTGCTGCTAATGGCTATACAGTTAAAGACAAGCCGACAATTACAACATATAATGAGCTTGTAAAAGTTTGGTGGGATAGTTACAAGAATACAGTTAAGCCAAATACTCGACAATCTATGGATGGATTTGTTAGAGTGCATTTATTGCCCGTATTTGGCGATTACAAGCTTTCTAAACTCACTACGCCTATTCTTCAACAGCAAGTAAATAAATGGGCTGACAAGGCAAATAAAGGCGAAAAAGGAGCATTTGCTAACTACTCTTTGCTCCATAACATGAATAAGCGTATTTTGAAATATGGCGTAGCTATCCAGGTAATACAATATAACCCAGCTAATGATGTCATCGTTCCACGCAAACAGCAGAAAGAAAAGGCTACTGTCAAATACTTAGACAACAAAGAATTAAAACAGTTTCTTGATTATTTAGATGCTCTGGATCAATCAAATTATGAGAACTTATTTGATGTTGTTCTGTATAAGACTTTATTGGCCACTGGTTGCCGTATTAGTGAGGCTCTAGCTCTTGAATGGTCTGATATTGACCTAGAAAGCGGTGTTATCAGCATCAATAAGACACTAAACCGCTATCAGGAAATAAATTCACCTAAATCAAGCGCTGGTTATCGAGATATACCAATAGACAAAGCCACATTACTTTTACTGAAACAATACAAAAACCGTCAACAAATTCAGTCTTGGAAATTAGGCCGATCTGAAACGGTTGTATTCTCTGTATTTACAGAAAAATATGCTTATGCTTGTAACTTACGCAAACGCCTAAATAAGCATTTTGATGCTGCTAGAGTAACTAACGTATCATTTCATGGTTTCCGCCATACACATACTACTATGATGCTCTACGCTCAAGCTAGCCCTAAAGATGTTCAGTACAGACTGGGACACTCTAATTTAATGATCACTGAAAATACTTACTGGCATACTAACCAAGAGAATGCAAGAAAAGCCGTCTCAAATTATGAAACAGCTATCAGCAATTTATAAAGAATAAGGGTGACCCATTTCCGGGCTACCCTCTTACTATACCAAAAATTAGTAGGGGTAGCAAAAAGGGTATTAAATTATAAAAAGCACTAAGGGAAAGCGCCCCAAAGTGCTTATTTCAAAGGCTTTATAGCCCCTCATCTCATAAAGAGATTATTTTTTAAGGTTGTAGAATGATTTCAATCCACGATATTCAGCTACTTCACCAAGTTGGTCTTCGATACGAAGCAATTGGTTGTATTTAGCGATACGGTCTGTACGTGAAAGTGAACCAGTCTTGATTTGACCTGCGTTAGTTGCAACTGCGATGTCAGCGATTGTTGAATCTTCAGTTTCACCTGAACGGTGTGATACAACTGCAGTGTAACCAGCTTCTTTAGCCATTTCGATAGCGTCGAATGTTTCAGTAAGAGTACCGATTTGGTTAACTTTGATAAGGATTGAGTTAGCAGCGCCTTCAGCGATACCTCTTTCAAGGTAAGCAGTGTTTGTTACGAAGAAGTCGTCACCAACCAATTGAACTTTACCACCAAGACGTTCAGTAAGAGCTTTCCAACCGTCCCAGTCGTTTTCGTCCATACCATCTTCGATAGTGATGATTGGGTATTTGTTTACCAATTCTTCAAGGTAGTCGATTTGTTCTGCAGAAGTACGAACAGCAGCTCCTTCACCTTCGAATTTAGTGTAGTCGTATACTTTGCGTTCTTTATCGTAGAATTCTGATGATGCACAGTCAAATCCGATAAATACGTCTTTACCTGGAACATAACCAGCAGCTTCGATAGCAGCAAGGATAGTTTCAACACCGTCTTCAGTTCCTTCGAAACGAGGAGCAAATCCACCTTCGTCACCTACAGCTGTTTCAAGGCCACGAGATTTAAGGATTTTCTTAAGAGCGTGGAAGATTTCAGCACCCCAACGAAGAGCTTCTTTGAATGTTGGTGCACCAGCAGGTACGATCATGAATTCTTGGAAAGCGATTGGAGCATCTGAGTGAGAACCACCGTTGATGATGTTCATCATTGGAGTTGGAAGAACTTTAGTGTTGAATCCACCAAGGTAGCTGTAAAGTGGGATTTCAAGGTAGTCAGCAGCAGCACGAGCTACAGCGATAGACACACCAAGGATTGCGTTTGCACCCAATTTACCTTTGTTAGGAGTACCGTCAAGTGCGATCATAGCACGGTCGATAGCTTGTTGGTCACGTACATCGTAGCCGATGATTGCTTCAGCGATGATGTTGTTTACGTTGTCAACAGCTTTTTGTGTACCAAGACCACCGTAACGAGATTTGTCACCATCACGAAGTTCAACTGCTTCGTGTTCACCAGTAGAAGCTCCTGATGGAACCATACCACGTCCGAAAGCACCTGATTCAGTGTAAACTTCTACTTCAAGTGTTGGGTTACCGCGTGAGTCTAGGACTTCGCGAGCGTATACATCAGTAATAATTGACATTTTATACTCTCCTTATTGAGTTAAATTTTTTACACCTCTATGATACCTTAAAAATCATCGTTTTTCAAGGAAAAACGTTATCTTTGTGCAATTTTTCCTTAAGTCGATAAAGTAATCGCTTTCTTTTATCTGTTTTTTCCTTTATTTTATGATATACTATTTTTATGACAGACGTATCTAAACAAATATTAGAAAAAGCTCATGGCGGGCTTAAACTAAATCCAGACGAACAAAGGCGTTTTCTCGGAACTTTCGAGGAAAGGGTCCTTGGCTATGCAGACCTTGAAACAGCTAATGATGATAAATTTCAAAAGGGTTATGTATCTATTTTAGTGAGTCTAAAAAAAGAAACTGAACCTCTTTTTGTCAAAATTTCTCCTCAGGTAGTATTTGAAAAGCAGGTCTATTATCTAAAACAAGCCAAAGATGCTGACTGCCAAGCGACTATCATTTCAGAAGATCACAATTCATCCCCTTTTGGCTTGATTATTCATAGTGATGCCCCTGTTCAAATAAATGAAAAAGATCTTAAAAAGGCCTTTCCAAACTTGTGGCAAGAAAAAGAGACCAAAGCTCCTACTTCTTTTTGGAAAAAATGGTTTGGTTAATGCTTCTTCAAAGCTAAGATCTGACCAATGTTTGCAGCTGTGTTTTCTAAATAGACTGTTGCCTTTTTCAGACTGTCTTCCAGTGGTTCACTTTTTTCTAGTATAGAAAAGGCTGCAACGATATTTTCAAATGGTAAGGGTGGTAAATCCTCTGACAGACTCCCACAAATAGCAATAACTGGAACACCATTTGGTGTTCTTTTTGCTACACCGATTGGAGCCTTGCCGGCAAGACTTTGAGCGTCTAACCTACCTTCACCAACGATGACAAGATCTGCATCCGCAACCTTCTGATCAAAACCGATTAGATCTAAACAAGTTTGAATACCAGACACAATTGTTGCTCCAGCAAAAGCACATAAGCCAGCTGCAATACCGCCGCCTGCTCCAGCTCCTTCCAGCTTTAAGATTTCAGGGGCAACTTTACGATGGAAGTTTTCAATAGCAGAATCAACTTCATAAAATTGAGTTGGATCTAATCCTTTTTGTTTCCCAAATGTGTAAGTGGCACCGTGTGGTCCACAGAGTGAATTTGTCACATCTGCTAAGATTTTAATTCGCACATCAGAAGGAATAGATATAGCTTTCTCCTTTGAGATATCAGTAATTTCAAACAAGGATTGACCAGTAGCTAGAAGTTCATTCCCATTTTTGTCATAGAACTGGTAACCAAGTCCTGAAGCAATACCAATCCCACCATCGTTAGTGGATGTCCCACCAACTCCGATATAGATTTCTTTCATCCCTTGCTCTATTAAATGCAGGATTAGTTGACCAATTCCCTTTGTTTGAATCTTCAGGGGATTTCTTTTTTCAATAGGAATTTTAGCAAGGCCTATCAAGTCCGCAACTTCAAATAAAGCGAGATTTTCTTTATAAACATAAGGCATTTGCACCTCTTCTCCAAAGGGGCCTGTCACAAAAGCAGTGTTTTCTATAAGACCTAGTGTATTCTTAATAGCATTGACAGTCCCCTCTCCACCATCGCCAACAGGTAAGAGCAAACATTCCGATTCAGGTAGAGCCTTTTGAAGGCCTCGTTTGATAGCTTTAGCTACTTCACTTGCAGGGAGACTCTCCTTAAAAGAGTCAGGTGCGATAACAATTTTCATACACTCTCCTTTCTAATCAAAATAAATCTATCAGCTTCAATACTCTTGAGAAATCCCTTTCTTCAATTTGAAGGGGAATTTCCTCTTTCACGATTGCTTTGGCACAAAAACCAATGCCGATTCCAGCTCTCTTTAACATTGCTAAATCATTAGCTCCATCTCCAATAGCAATGGTTCTTTCGAGTGGTACCACTAATTCATCAGCCCATCTTACTAGAGTCTCTTCCTTGACTTCCCTAGTAATGATTTCTCCTTCAAGTTTTCCTGTCAAAAATCCATCCTTTACTTCAAGACGATTTGCAGCAATAAGGCTAATACCAAGTTCAGTCGCAAGACTTTTGACAATAGGTATAAATCCACCTGAAACTAGACCGACCTCAATATCATGTTTTTGAAGAATTTTAACGAACTCTTGGGCATTCTTGCTAAAATGAACTTGTGTATAAAGATGTTCAAATTTATCGACAGATAGTCCTTGTAATAAAGAAACACGTTTTCTCAGACTTTCTTCAAAATCTAGTTCTCCCCTCATAGCTTGGGCAGTCAGTAGAGCTACTTCATTTTCACACTCTGCTTCTTTCCCCAACAAATCAATAACTTCCTCTTCTATTAGTGTCCCATCAACATCCAGTACACAGAGTCCTTTAATTTTTTTCATATAATTGCCTTACTTTCAGAATCTCAAAAAATCGTATGAAGGTATCATACGATTTTAACTATTTAGTTTGCTAGGCTATGGTACAAATCAAGATATGACTTGCAGGCTGTATCCCAAGAGAAATCACATTCCATAGCTTGAACTTGCATGTTCTTCCAAACATCAGGATGGTTGTGATAAACATCCAAAGCTGTTTGCAATGCCCAGTTGAGCCAGTATGGAGTTAGGTTATTAAAGCTAAAGCCTGTACCTGTCCCATCAATTGGATTAAAGGCTTGAACAGTATCTCTAAGACCACCAACCTCATTTACCAAAGGAAGGGTTCCATATCTCATGGCCATCATTTGTGAAAGTCCACATGGTTCAAAGCGACTTGGCATGAGGAAAATATCACATGCTGCATAAATCTCTTGAGCTAATTTCACATCGAAAGTGATATTGGCAGAAAGTTTTTCTGGGAATACTTGACTAAACCAAGAGAAGGCTTGTTCAAATCCTGAATCTCCAGTTCCCAAAAGAACGATTTGAATATCCTCTTGAAGCATTCGATGCAAGCTCTCAACTACCACATCAAAACCTTTTTGACGAGTTAAGCGAGATACAATACCAATCATTGGTACATCGGAACGTACTGGAAGACCAACTTTTTCTTGAAGTTTTGCTTTATTTTGAGCCTTTCCTGACAAATCATTTTTATTAAAATGATAGTCAAGTAAAGCATCCGTCTCTGGGTTGTACAAATCTGTATCTATACCATTAACAATACCTGAAACCTTACCAGATTCCATACGAAGAATTTGATCAATACCGCAACCAAACTCTGTAGTCATGATTTCATAAGCATAACTCGGTGACACGGTTGATACACGATCTGCATAGAGAATACCTGCCTTCATCCAGTTAAGACAATCATTCCAACGAACTGTTCCATCAGCGTAACGTTCGAAACCAACTCTAAACAAGTCCCAAAGCATACTTTCAGAGAATTGACCTTGAAATTCCAAGTTATGAATGGTCAAAACAGTCTTGATTCCTTGGTAGGCTTGAATCCATCTGTATTTTTCCTTCAACAAGAAAGGAATCATAGCCGTATGGTAGTCATGAGCGTGGAGGACATCAGGGATAAATCCAATACGCTCCATAGCTTCTAGGGCTGCAAGTTGGAAGAAGGCAAAACGTTCACCATCATCGAAATCTCCATACACATGTCCGCGGAAGAAATAATATTGATTGTCAATAAAGTAGAAAGTAACACCGTTTAAAACAGTTTTCTTAATTCCACAAAATTGTCTGCGCCAGCCAACATAAACTTCGAATTGAAGGACGTCCTCAATCTGATCACCAAACTTAGCTTCTACCATATCATAGTAAGGTAAGATAACAGCAACTTCATGACCAGCTTTAACTAATGATTTTGGAAGAGCCCCGATAACATCTCCCAAGCCACCTGTTTTAGAAAAAGGGGCTCCTTCGGCTGCTACAAATAAAATTTTCATGAAAGGACATCCTCTGTTACTTTTTCGCCTTTTTTGATGACAACAGGGTTTTCTGCTGTACCTCGAATGACAACTCCCTCAGCTATTTCAGCACCCTTATCAACGATTGCATACTCGACTTGTGCACCTTTACCAACGATAACGCGAGGGAAAATAAGAGACTCTTTAACCAAGCTATCTTTATTGATTCGAACATTACGCGAAATAATAGATTTATCCACTTCACCTTCAATGATACTACCAGAAGCAAATTGAGATGTGTTCACTTTTGAACCTGATGCATAGTAGGTAGGTTCTTCGTTTTTAACTTTAGTATGAATTTTTTGATTTGGTGAGAACAAAGAGTAGAATTTATGCTGATCAAGCATATCTAGATTCGCTTGATAGTATGTTTCTACTGAATGAATATTTGCTAGGTAACCTGTATATTCATATGCAAAAGCACCTTCTTTTGCTGCCAAATCACGAAGAACATAGCGTAATTTTTCTGGATATTCTTTTTGAGCTTCTTCTTCCAAACGCTTAATCAACCATTGAGTGTCTACTACAAAAATATCTGTCGACATGTTGTAGTATTCTTGGTCTGATTTTTTATCAAAGAGTTTGTGAGAAAGCACATGGTCAGTTTCATCAATATCAAGGATTGCATTTACTTCTGAAATATCTTTCTTAGGTAATTTCTTATAAACTACTGTGATTGGTGATTTAGTTGTATTATGCAAATGGAAAACTTGATTGAGATCGATATTCACTAAAACATCACAGTTCAAGGAAACGGTTTGGTCTGAACCTGAACGTTTTAGGTAAGTCAAAAGTTGTTGATAGTACTCTTTACCAACAGTGCTACTTTCTACACGAGTATTGTAGATTCCAAGATAGTAGTGGCTAAGAAGGGTATTTAAGCCCCACTCACGACCTGAACGAATATGGTCAAATACAGAGCTGATGTTATCTTGTTGAAAGATTCCAAAGATACTACGAACCCCAGCATTTGCTAAACTTGAAAGTGGGAAGTCAATCAAACGATACTTTCCTCCAAATGGCAAACTTGCCACTGGACGGTTACTTATCAAGGTTGACATATCATGGAAACCAACGGTATTTCCTAAAATCGCTGAATATTTATCAATCTTCATCTGTTGCTACCCCCACTACTTCGTTATATCCGACTACTTGTACTTCTTCTGTACCATCAATTTCAACACCATCGGCAATAATTGCACCTTCACCGATGATTGCACGTGTAATTTTAGCACCTCTACCGATAACTGCTCCACTCATGATGACAGAATCAACAACTTCTGCTCCCTTACGAACTTGAGCAGTTGTAGAAAGAATAGAGTGTTTCACTGTACCATTTACGTAACAGCCGTCCACTACAAGAGAGTCTTCTACTTGAGCGAATTCTCCAAGGAAGTTTGGTGGAGCGATGAGGTTACGAGAATAAATTTTCCATTGACGGTTACGGCTATCTAGAGCATTCTCTGGAGAGATATATTCCATATTTGCTTCCCATAGAGATTCGATAGTACCAACGTCCTTCCAGTATCCATTGAACTCATAAGCATAGACACTTTCACCAGTTTCAAGATAGTTTGGAATAACATTTTTACCGAAGTCAGACATATCTAGGTTAGCCTTTTCAGCAGCAACTAGCATGTTGCGAAGTCGTTTCCAATCAAAGATATAAATACCCATTGAGGCCTTAGTTGATTTTGGTTGAGCTGGTTTTTCTTCAAATTCGACAATACGATTATTAGCATCTGTATTCATGATACCGAAACGGCTAGCTTCTTTTAATGGTACATCCAAGACAGCAACTGTCAAGCTGGCATTATTGTCCTTGTGTGATTGGAGCATATCATCGTAGTCCATCTTGTAGATATGGTCACCCGAAAGAATCAAAACATACTCAGGATTGATGCTGTCGATATAGTCGATGTTTTGGTAAATGGCATGACTTGTACCTTCAAACCAACGGTTCCCCTCACTTGCAGAGTAGGGTTGAAGGATAGAAACTCCGGTGTCAATACCATCTAGACCCCAACTAGAACCATTACCAATGTGGCTATTGAGAGCTAGTGGTTGATACTGTGTGATAACCCCAACATTATGGATACCAGAGTTGGCACAGTTTGAAAGAGCGAAGTCAATGATACGGTAGCGCCCACCAAATTGCACGGCAGGTTTAGCAATGCTTTGAGTGAGTTTACCGAGACGAGTTCCTTGCCCACCAGCAAGGATTAAAGCTAGCATTTCATTCTTCATTTTCTACTCCTTTTTGAGTTTTATTAGCGACTTTCTTAGTAGGTTTTATGCGACGTTTGATTTTCCAAATACTTGCTCCCATAGCTGGCAAGGTGAATGTCAAAGTCTGCTCATAATCCTTCCACAATCCTTCTTGAGTTTGAACAGTTTGGTTATGCTCTTTCCACACACCACCCCATTGTTCTAACTCTGTATTCCAAATTTCTTCATAAATACCTGCAACTGGCAGTCCAATTGTGAAATCAGGACGTTCAACCGGTGCCATATTGAAGACACAGATTAGCATCTCGCCTTTCTTGCCTTTTCGGATAAAGGAAAGAACACTCTGATCTCTGTTATCCGCATCAATAATTTCAATACCGTCATAGCTTGTATCAATTTCCCAAAGACAACGGTGGTCTTTATAAAGCTGATTCAACTGTGATGTAAAGTATTTCATCTTGGCATTCATTGGATCTTCTAGGTTAGACCACTCTAATTGCTCTTCGGATTTCCACTCTAGGAATTGACCAAACTCACTACCCATGAAGAGTAATTTCTTACCAGGGTGACAAATTTGATAAGTGTAGAGGTTTCTCAAACCAGCGAACTGATTGTAACGATCACCCCACATCTTATGCATCATACTTTTCTTACCATGTACAACCTCATCATGTGAGAATGGTAGGAGATAATTTTCATTAAAGACATACATGAAGCTGAAAGTTACAAGATTAAAGTCATACTTGCGATAAATTGGATCTTCTTCGTAGAAACGTAGGATATCGTTCATCCACCCCATGTTCCACTTGTAATCAAATCCTAGTCCACCCATTTCCTTCATGCCAGTAATCTTGGTACCTGAAGAAGACTCCTCTGCAATCATCATAACATCCGGATGAGCTAGCTTAATAACATCGTTCAAACGTTGAAGGAAATAATAGCCTTCATAGTTGAGATTGCCACCGTCTTTATTTGGGGTCCATGGAGCATTATCATAATCTAGATAGAGAATATTACTTACGGCATCAACACGAATACCATCTAGGTGATAGAAATCAATCCAAAACTTAATGCTAGAAATCAAGAAAGATTGGACTTCATTTTTACCAAGGTCGAAGTTAAGTGCACCCCAACCGTAGTTGTTAGCCTTATTATGATCCTGGTATTCAAAAGTCGGTGTGCCGTCGTAGTAAGCCAAAGCGTCATCATTGATGGTAAAGTGTCCCGGTACCCAGTCCACAATTACTCCGATATTGTTGATATGACATTCCTCAACAAAGTCTTGAAACTCTTCAGGACGACCATAGGCATGCTCTAAAGCGAAGTAGCCCATAAGCTGGTATCCCCAACTCAAACCAAGTGGGTGAGCCATCAAAGGCATAAACTCGATATGAGTATAGTTCATCTCAACAAGATAGGGGATGAGCTCTTCTTTGAGTTGAGCAAAGCTATAAGGTGTCCCATCAGGATTTCTCTTCCAAGATCCTGCATGCGCCTCATAGATATTGACTGGTCTTTCGAAAAATCCCCAACGTTTTCTGCGAGCTAACCAGAGACCGTCCTTCCATTTTTTCTCAGGAATTTCTGTTAAAACTGCCCCTGTTCCTGGACGAGCTTCATAGCGTACTGCCAAGGGATCAATCTTCATAAGCTGATGACCATTAGCACGAGTAATATGATATTTATAAATATGCCCCTCTTGAGCTAAAGTTGTAAAAACTTCCCAAACTCCAGATTCATTACGAACCATGGGGATTTGATTTTCAACCCAGTTAGTAAAATCACCAACAAGATGGACAGCCTGCGCATTTGGCGCCCAGACACGGAATGTATAGCCATACTCACCGTCTCTTTCTTCACGATGCGCTCCTAAATAGTGTTGAAGATGGAAATTTTCACCACTGGTAAAAGTTCTTAAAGCTTCTAATTTATCCATAAATCCCCCTTTTATTGTAAGCGTTTTCTATATTTCTATTATACTACCTTTTAAGAAAACTTTCAACTAATTTCCGAATTCTCCTAAAATTTTTTTCGAAAATCTTCATATAGTTATCTTAACATTTCTAAAATTTTCATAAATGATAATAAGCGATGGAATTTTCTATTAGCTACTATTACAAAAATAACTCTCATTATTTATATATAAAATAACTCGATTAAAAACTGAACGTTTTTAGATTTCGGTAATATAATATTCGTAGATAACTCTTTTTATATAATTTTACCAAATTTTCTGAAATTTTCAATCATTTTTAGTAATAGTTCCATTTTTATTTTTAGGTCTAGGAATATAAAAAAACTCTAAGCAGGCAGAAAAAGAAGTTTATTCTATAATTAAGCTGAACAATACAAATCCGTGGTGTTTAATAGGGCTTCTCCTAGCCTGTATAAAAAACTGGATGAACAAGAGTCATAAGATAACTCGAATATGCCTTGAGCATGAAAATATCTTACAATTAGCCTCTTGTTCTATTGTTCAAATAGTTAACAGGAGGTTTTTATAATGGAAGTCATGATTGAAATGTGTTGTGGTATTGATGTCCACCAAAAGTCTATCGTTTGTTGTATTCTAGATGGTCCACTAGATACCAATAAACCAAAGAAAATTCAGAAGAAATTTGGGACAACTACTCTAGCTCTTCAAAATGCCTTAGCTTGGATGGTAGAAAATCATGTCACACATGTCTTTTTTGAAAGCACTGGGCAATATTGGCTCCCTCTCTTTAATATCCTTTTCAGATTCTAATCTCGTCTTAGTACTTGCCAATCCTCAACATATCAAGAATGTGCCTGGTCGAAAAACAGACATGAAGGACGCTGAATGGATCGCTCAACTCGGCCGTTGCGGACTAATTGAACCTTCCTATATTCCTGCACCTGAAGTGGTACAGCTTCGTTTACTGACACGTCGCATGCGTTCTTATAAACAACGTCAAACTCAAGTTAAAAATGAAATTCACAATCTCTTACAACGGGCCAATATCAAGCTAACCAGTTATCTTTCTGATATTTTTTCTAAAACGGGGCAAGCACTTTTAAAATTATTCATTGACGGAGAAAGCATTAATGTAGAATCTGTTATCCCTTGTATCCAAAAGCGAGTGAAAGCAATCGCAAGCGCTCGATCAAGAAATCAAGCTTAACCAAGGAACTAAAGGAAAAGATTCTCCACTATTATAATCAAAAGTTTTCTCCTGAAATGATGGTCAAGGCTAAAGGGGTTAACGTGGGAATTTCTACCATCTACTACTGGATTCATCATGGAAAATTGGGGTTAACCAAACAGGATCTGCTC
>NZ_JWAJ01000068.1 GCF_001068775.1 Streptococcus pseudopneumoniae | reverse complement strand
ATTCAGGAACAAGAGCGAAAAGATATTGCTTTAGATAAGTTGAGTGTAAAAGAATATGAAGATCCCTTTAGGGATAGTGGCAAGTAGTACATATGCCTCTTTGAGAGGCTTGTGACGAGTCAAAATGCAATAAGGCTTGAACAAAGTGAAAGCCAGCGTCTTTAGGCGCTGGCTAGTTATCTGGGCTTATAGCCCTGGTACAAACCACCCGTTTGACGGGTGG
>NZ_JWAJ01000067.1 GCF_001068775.1 Streptococcus pseudopneumoniae | reverse complement strand
GTCTACACAAGGTCTTACAAGTCACCTTTCCTGAATTGGAAAATCTCTTATCCACACCAACTGGAGAGCAATATTGGAATTTAGTGATGGCTTTTCCATGCAAAGAGTTTGTATTAAACCTATCTCAAAATGAATTGTGTAAGATTATCCGTCAATCTACCTCCAAACGAATCTCTGAGAAGCGTATTGCTTACCTGACTGATAAACTTATAAAACTCGCTAAACAATCTTTTTGTGCGGTCAAGAAAATCTCCCCAATGCTTGAAGAGGTTCGTTACTATGCTCAAGAATTGCTTCGTCTTTCTGAGCACAGACAGGTTGTCTTACACGACATGGTAGCTCTAGCTCAGCCTTTACCAGAGTATGACATCTTACGATCAATTCCTGGCATCGCAGAAACCACAGCGACATCTATCATTGGCGAATTGGGAGATTCGTCGCTTTCAGTCTACCAACCAAATCAACTCTTTTATTGGCATTGACCTGAGACACTATGAATCTGGGAACTTTCTCACCAAGGAACACATTACTAAGCGAGGTAATCCCTATGCCAGAAAAATCTTGTTCAAGTGCATTCATAACATCGCTTCAGCTAGTCATACCAATCCCTGCCATATCGCCGACTTTTATGAGAAACGAAAAAGACAATCGA